>CAZLOC010000187.1:0-7731 GCA_964560935.1 uncultured Anaerolineaceae bacterium
AGATCTTGGTGTGACTTGTATGAGCCACCCCATCAGGAGAATTAGTACGTGCGACCGGCAGTGATTTCCTCGAGATTCGGGTCATCAGCGCGGAACACGCCTTCCTGCGAAGGAACCCACTTGGGCAGTTCTTCGCCATTCGCAGCCTTCAAAGCGGCTTCGTAGACCTGCGGGGCGAGCAGCGGGTTGCATTCCACGGTCACACTCAGGTCGCCTTCGAGCATGGCTTTGAAAGCGTTGCCGGTGGCATCCACCGAGAGGATCTTGACATCCACGCCGGGTGTCAGGCCAGCCTCTTTGAGCGCTTCGATAGCGCCGAAGGCCATTTCATCGTTCTGCGCGAAGATGCCCTGGACGTCCTGGCTCTCTTTCAACCAGGCTTCTGTCACTTGCTTACCTTCGGTGGCGCTCCAGTTGCCGGTCTGGCTGTTGGTAATTTCGATACCACATGCCCCCATGCCCTCACGGAAGCCCTGGCCGCGGTCTTTGGCGGCGGAGGAGCCTACGTTGCCGACCAGTTCCCAGACTTTCTTGCCTTCCATGCCCTCTAGCAACTTGCACATCTCCTCAGCAGACTTGCGCCCTTCCAGAGCGAAATCGGAGCCGATGTAAGTGACATACAGGTCTTCGGGTGCATCGATGCGGCGGTCTTCGATGACGACGAGCTTGCCGGCATCCTTAGCTTCCTGCAGAACATCTTCCCAACCAGTCGTCTCGAGCGCAGCCAGCACGATGACATTCACTTCGGGGTCCTGATTGAACTGGTGGAAGCCTGCAACCTGTTTTGCCAAGTCATTTTGTGAATCATAGAATTTCAGCGTGAGCCCTAATTGTTCTGCTGTTTCCTTGAAGGAAGCAGTGTTGGCGGCGCGCCAGCCACCCTCGGAGCCGGTCTGAAGGAAGCCGACTACCAGATCCGAATATTGGCAGTTGGGTGCACAGTCGAGACCGGCAGCAGGAGCAGCAGGTGCAGCGGGTTCGGCAGTCGCCGCAGGTTGGCAGGCTACCAGAATCATCGAGGCAACGATGAACAGAAAAGCGAGTTTTTTGAAGCGAAACATGATCTTCTCTCCTTATTGGATTTGATTGGTTCTCCTTGCGGAGAAGTGTACGATATAATTTGGTTGCGCGATGATGCCCTTTAAAAAGGCTAAATCGCAAACCCGGAAGTGCTTGCTCGGAGACGTCAATCGCTGAACAAGCGCTTCCCCTTTCGATCTCGACAATTTTTTACCAGATTCACCTCCTTTTACCCCTTATTGCGCAATGAACTTTGTCGTACAACTAAAGTCGGTGCCAACATAATAGACTTGGGCCGAACTGGCTCCTGTTCCTGCCAGCCAGATTCAATGATTTTGATGATTTCTTCTACGGCTACTTCACCGACGTTAAGTTGATCCTGCTGTACTGTTGTCAATGGGGGCCAGAAAAAAGCTGATTCGGGGATATCATCAAAACCAACGACCCCTAGATTGTCAGGAATCCGCAGGCCTTTTCGACAAGCATATTGCATCACACTAAGAGCCATTTGATCATTGGCAACGAAAACCGCATCCATTTCGGGGTATTGTTCGAATAGTTTTTCGATTGCTTGTGCACCGCTTGACGAAGACCAATTTCCCTCTGCCCAGTGTTCATCCTTGACTTCAAGGTCAGCCTCTATCAGGGCATTTTTCCATGCAGTCTTGCGCTCACGAGCCTCCCACCAGTCCAATGGGCCTGAGATATGTCCAATATGTCGATAGCCCTGCTTCAGCAAATGAGCCATGGCCAAATGTCCACCAAGAAAATTGTTGATAGAAACCACACAGATTTTTTCTTGTGACTCCATAGCCAGATAAACAACAGGGACATCTAGGTCTAGCGACATCTTATTGACCCAGGTTCGATTCTCTCCAACTTCGGGGACAGCCCAGATGATTCCGTCCACATGGCGAGAGAGAAGAGTTTGAAATATTGGAGCAATATTATTTGCGCTAAAATGTGGTAATTCTTTTAATAGCAAGGAGTATCCGGCATTTTCTGCCGCACTGGTTATGCCACTCAAGGTACGTGATGGGCCTATGTACTTCAAACCGGCAGTAACTACTCCCAAAGTGTAACTACGCTGACGTATCAAACTACGGGCTAATGCACTGGGTTGGTAGCCTAAACTATCTATGATGTCTTGAACACGTTTTCGGGTCCCTGGGGAAACATCTGGCCTGTCGTTAATCACGCGCGATACCGTCTGCGTGGAAACCCCCGCCGCAGATGCAACTTCCTTTATGGTTGCTCGTCCGGTTCTCTGATGCATTGTTATCCTTCCCGGGAACGATCCCGCTATCGATAACATTATAGCAAAACAGGAAACCTGATTCAAGCGACGAATGTCATATTAATATTATGACATTTTTTAAAACTGGTCAAAATGCTCCAGAGTATAAGATGTTATTCGTTGCTTCGCAGGTTTACTCTGCAAACAAGCTTGAATTGAAGCAACCCTGCGAGAAGTTCAGGTCAACGCCTGCGGGAAAATCTGCGTAAGGTAAGTTATTCGATCTGTCTGAGCAGCGAAGCCTCTCCCAAGGTGGCGAGAAGACTGGCCTTTCGACCGATAAAATACAATATTTTATAGGAAAGTATGATAGATTATGACAAGAGCTACTTGACTTGAGCTTATCAAAGTGTTATTATAGTTGTATAAAATGTTATCGATAACGTTATCGATAACGATTGTTAATTACCATGCTTTCTAAAGACAAAATCACAATAAAAGATGTTGCGCGTGTCGCGGGTGTATCTACACAGACAGTGTCGCGTTTGCTGAACAATCGTTCGGATGTGTCTACGGAAACACGCACCCGCGTGCAGGAAGTGATAGCTTCATTGGGATACTCACCCAATGTCTTTGCACACAACCTGAGTCGAGGACGGAGCAACACACTTGGGGTGATTGGATATGGCTTGGTTTATTATGGTACCTCCAGTGTGCTTACAGGGATTGAAAGTAAAGCCAACGAATTAGGTTTTTCCCTAACCCTAAGCTTAATTGATCGCGTTGAACCCTCCAAGGTGGATCGTATCCTCTATGATTTTCTCTCACGGCGAGTAGAGGGGATTATCTGGGCAGTACCCAGTGACATCACCGCCTTTGATTGGCTGGCTGACAAATTCGCCAAAGTGCAAACCCCACTCATCTATATAAATAAAGGTCCAAACGGTTCGGACCATGTCACTGCTCTGGACAATCGACTTGGCGGTAAGTTGGCTACTGAACATTTATTGCAACAGGGGTATCAACGCATAGGGATCATTACAGGACCGAGTACTTGGTGGGAAGCTCAGGAGCGCTTAAACGGCTGGCAGGAAGTAGTAAAAGCGGCGGGATATTCAGACGTTGACGGTATGATTGTCGAAGGAGACTGGAACGCCCTCAGCGGGGATGTAGGCTTACATGCTTTACTGGGTCGAAACCCCGAAATTGACGCTGTATTTGTATCGAATGACCAAATGGCGTTAGGCGCTCTACAGGCTGCACGACGCCTTGAATTGAGTGTCCCTGAAAACCTGGGAATTGTAGGATTTGACAACATTCCTGAAGCGGCTTATTTTTTCCCACCCCTGACGACTATCCGTCAGGATACTCGAAGGCTGGGTGCTATGGCTGTCGACCGGATAAACACATTAATCCAAGCACAACAAGATAATGAAACACTTGAGCCAGAAACAGTGTGGTTGGAACCTCAACTGATTGTCCGCAAGAGTTCTGTGAGGAAGTGAGAGTCATCAGGTGAAGCACCGCGAACGCGTTGAAATAGCACTCAACCACGAAAAGCCGGATCGCTGCCCAATGCAGATCAGCTTCACTCCAGAATTTGCTAAGCGCCTTCGGATGGATATGGAACTTCAGGGGAAACAAGTCCATAATCCCCATGGTGGTGGGAATACCTATGAGTTAGAGCGGTCTCTTGGGGAAGACATGTTGCTTACTTCAGTTGGGTGGGCCAATTCATATTATATGGATGATAAACCTTACATGGATGAGTGGGGGATTGGATGGGATGTACATCCTTATGAGACGCCTTTTGGAACAGGGCATTATACCGAAATCGCTTCTCATCCCCTGGTTGACGATGCTGCCATCCAGGGATATCAGGCTCCCGATCCGCATCGACCTGAACTTTATACTGCTTCAGAACAAATGCTTCACAGTTTCAAAGACGAGTACTGGATTGTTGGCGTAACCGTTACTACCATATTCGAGACTGCCTGGGCGCTTCGTGGCCTGGAACAAATGATGCTCGACATGGTCATGGATCCTGATCTTGCGAACCATTTGCTGGACATCCCTTATACCTATCATCTTGCTGCTGCGAAAAAACTTGTCGAGATGGGCGTCGATATGATCTGGACAGGAGATGATGTCGGGTCTCAACACCAGATGATGATTTCTCCTCGCATGTGGCGAAAGTACTTCAAACCTCGCATGGCCACCTTCATTTCGGAATTGAAAGCGATCAACCCAAATGTGAAGGTTGCCTACCACTCAGACGGGAATATTATGCCCATCATCCCAGAACTGATTGAGATTGGCCTGGATGTACTCAATCCAATTCAGCCTGCTTCGATGGATCCTGTAGAAATCAAAAAACAATTTGGCGATAAGCTCTCTTTCTGGGGGAGCATCGATGAGCAGCGCACTCTACCGTTTGGTTCCCCAGAGGATGTTGCCAATGAAGTGCGTCAGCGATTGGTAACGATCGGCCATGATGGCGGATTGATTCTAGCCCCAACACACCACGTACAACTAGATACACCTCTTGAAAATTTCTGGGCAATGGTAAATGCCATTGCGAACACCCTATACAAACGCTATAGTACTTAGGAGTTCACTGATGGATGGAGAATTAAAGGCAATCTACGATGCAATATTAGAAGGTGATATGGAGAGCGTTACCGAAGGTGTACATGCATCCCTGGATGCTGGAGAAGCCCCTGGTGAAATCTTGAATACAGCCCTTATATCTGCAATGGAAAGAGTTGGTAACTTGTTTGAGGAAGGCGAGTATTTTGTCCCGGAGATGCTAGTTGCTGCACGTGCCATGAAAGCCGGTTTGGAGATTTTGAGACCACATTTGGCAGATTCGGGAGTAGATCCGGTTGGGAAAGTGGTGATTGGTACTGTCAAAGGCGATTTGCATGATATTGGAAAGAATCTAGTGGGGATGATGCTGGAAGGGGCTGGTTTTGAAATTGTTGATTTAGGTACAGATGTTACCCCTGATCTGTTTGTTGCTGCCATTCAGGAAGGTGCAGATGTCGTTGGGCTCTCTGCGCTGCTGACCACAACAATGCCTACGATGAAAAACACGATCCAGGCCATAGAAGAATCCGGCCTGCGCGACCAGGTCAAAATTATTATTGGCGGCGCACCCGTGACTGCAGATTATGCTAGGCAAATTGGAGCGGATGGTTATGCCCCAGATGCAAGCCAGGCAGCTTCATTAGCCAAAGAGTTAATTTCGTAGTGGAATGGATTTTGAACTAAGGGAACTTGGATGGATAAACAGATCACCAGACCAGATTGGCGGACTGTAGAAATTGAGGGAATGCCTCAATTTGACATGGCGATGAAACGAGTCTATGCCTGGTTCGAAAACGAGATCATCGACCGACCACCAGTCCGCTTCCAAGCCCATAATGCTTTCCTTGCGTCCGCAACTGAAGATATTACCAGTTTGTCGAGGGAAGACAAAAAGGCTTGGTGGTTCGATGTGGAGACGCAGGTGGATTTATTTGTCAAATCTATCGAGGGACGACGTTTCTACGGAGAAACATTTCCAATTTTCTTCCCCAACTTAGGACCGGATGTATATGCTGCTTTCTATGGGGCCGAATTGACCTTTGGCGAAATCACCTCATGGTCTATTCCTTTTGTTCGTGATTGGGAAGATGTCGATAAACTGGTTCTTGATTGGGAAAATGTCTATTTTAAGAAACTGGAGGAACTTACCCAACATGCATTAGAGCGCTGCAAGTATAAGGCTTTGGTCGGTTACACCGATTTACATCCCGGCCTGGATTGCGTCGCTGCCTGGCGTGATCCTCAGCAACTTTGCATCGACATGATTGAAGCGGCAGAGAAAGTTGAGCAACTTGCAGGATTGGCTATTGCTGATTTTGAGATGATCTACAACCATTTTGATGACGTGCTCAAGGAGGCAGGACAACTATCAGTGAGCTGGATGGGCATTCCTTCTTTTGAGCGCATGCACATTCCAAGTTGTGATTTTGCTTCCTTGATTTCCCCAAAGTTCTTCCAACGCTTTGGCTTGCCTATTTTGGAACGCGAAGTTAAATCAATGACACACAATGTATTCCATGTAGACGGGCGTGGCGTTGCCAAAAATATCAATACCATTTTGATGGTACCCGAAGTTCATGCTATTCAATGGGTTCAGGGCGTGGGTGATGATTACCCGATTATGCAATGGGTGCCCTTTATCGAAGATCTTCAGGCGAGAGATATCCCTGTCATTGTTGATTTGAGCAAAAAAGAGCTGGATGATTTTATTGCTGTCATGGACTCCAGAGGATTGTTTCTATGGGTAGCAACAGAGAGCGAAGAAGAGGAGACAGAAATCCTGAAGCGCGTTGAGAAATGGAAATGACTTCTGTTGCCTGCATGCTGATTTTGTTATGAGGAGGTGCCAATGCATTGATTTTGAATATTCTGACCTTAATAATGTCAACCTATCAAATAAATCAAGGAGAAAAGAAGATGAAGAAACTATATTGGCTCGTTGCCACACTGGTGATCCTGAGTATGGTTCTGACAGCTTGCGGTGGTCAGGCCGAAACTCCTGCCGAGCCTGTTGCTGAAGAACCTGCCACTGAAGCGCCTGTAGCTGAAGAACCTGCCACTGAAGCGCCCGGTGAAACAGAAGGTCCTGCTCCCGCTGCTGAAGGCGGATGGTGCTCTGGCACGAACATTGTCTTCTTCCCGGGTGGCTCGCCTGGTGGTGGTTTCGAGACCGTAGTCTACAACGGCGCTGTACAAGCTGCAACCGATACGGGTGCCAACGTGGAATACGTTTGGTCCGACTGGAATGTAGCGCAGATGCCCGCCCAGTTAGAACAAGCCATAGCCACCCAGCCCGACGGTATCGCCATCATGGGGCACCCCGGCGATGAAGCCTATCAAGCCTTGGTGGATGCGGCTGAGGCTGACGGTATCATTATAACCAGCATGAACACCCAAACGCCTAAACTTCAAGCCCAGTATGCCACCAAAGGATATGGCTACGTTGGTGCTATCCTTCATGATGCTGGTTACGCTCTGGGCCAAGAAGCCGTCAAACGAGCTGGCCTGCAGGCTGGCGATAAAGCCTTCCTGTGGGGCTTGGAATCTCAACCTGGTCGTGGTGAGCGTACAAAAGGCGTTCATGATGCCCTCGATGATGCTGGCGTTACAGTGATCTATCAGGAAATTGATGATGCCACCAACGCAGATGCATCCGCTGGTGTGCCAGTCTTCACTGGTATTATATCCGCCAACCCGGATATCAAGCTGGTGATCACCGATCACGGCAACCTGACTGGCACCATGCAGACCTTCTTTGAAGCCGCTGGCCTTGGCCCGGATGATGCCTACGGAGCTGGCTTTGATATGTCCGGTAACGCTGTGGAAGCCATCCGCTCAGGCTACCTCGACCTGGTGATCGACCAGCAGCAATGGCTGCAAGGGTA
>CAZLOC010000188.1:0-7728 GCA_964560935.1 uncultured Anaerolineaceae bacterium
AACGGATCGCGTCGATGAATTGATAGCCGCGGCTGATGTAACGCTCCACCGCATGAACACACGTCTCGCCGTCGTTTTCGGAGCGCACGGTCATGCCCTCCTCGATGAACTGCTGGCGCAGCTCGACGTTGTTGACCACATTGCCGTTATGCGCGCCGACCATGTCGCCGTCCGAGTCGATGTGGGGCTGCGAATTGACCTGCGAAGGCTCGCCGAACGTGGCCCAGCGCAACTGCGTGATGCCGCGCGAGCCGGTCATTTCGGCGAAGTTGTATTTGACCGAGACTTCTTCCACCTTACCCACGTCTTTACGCAGGTCGATCTTGCCATCGTTCAACGTCGCCGCCCCGACCGAGTCGTAGCCGCGATAGGTCAGGCGTTGGGCGGCCTCGATCA
Organism: uncultured Anaerolineaceae bacterium; assembly: GCA_964560935.1. GTDB lineage: Bacteria > Chloroflexota > Anaerolineae > Anaerolineales > Villigracilaceae > JAABUE01. The sequence goes on from CAZLOC010000188.1 coordinate 397, forward strand.
GGATCGGGCCGAGGTTTACTTCCTGGTTGGTTACGTATCCGAAGATACCGCACATGTAGGGTTTTCTCCTGTTGTTATTTTTATGTCACCCTGAACGAAGCGAAGGGTCTCGTCGTTATTTCAAGGGATTCTTCGCTGCGCTCAGAATGACATGTTTGATGGGTTAATTTTCTCTTTCCGCTTTTGCACCTTCACCATGATGAACTGGGTAGCCGCCATCCCCAGCCAGATGACCGAGGCTGCAAATAACAAGGGGATGAACAAAAACGACGCCCAGAACATTTCCGTCCCGGCGTACTCCCACCAGGGACAGGCGTGCTGGCCGTCGGTGAAGCCGTAACAGATGCCCTCCCAACTTGTGGCCGTTGAAACCAGTCCTGCCACGGGGATGGCCAGGCACAGCAGGATGCTGAGCACCAGAAAGATCAGTTTGATCATGCGGAAGACGCGAGTCACGGGGGGAGTTTATCAGAGAATGGGATTAGTCAGTCGATTTCCCAGGGCGGACGTCCCATCCCCGCTTCCTTCATGGACTTTGAAATTGCTTCCGTTAGATCGGGCAATATCTCGGCTGCGGCCGCCAGCAGGCCGAAGCAGCCCGCGATCATCATGTCACCGAAGGGGGCAGCGAAGTATGGACGGAGGACGGTGGACAATGGACCGCGGATGGTGTCTTTGGTCTTCGGTCTACGGTCCACGGTCGGAAACATCGAACGCCGCGGACCGGTCACCACCACATCAAACGTATCTTTTCCAAACTCGAATGGCTCTTGCGAATACATCAGTGCGCCATGGCCCATGTCGTCGAACACGTCTGCATGCTGGAGCGTGCCGTCAGCCAGGCGCATGAGCAGGGACTCTAGCTTGGGCAGGTCGATTTCTCCGGTGTGGTGCTCGAAGACGCCCTCGATACCCTGTTCTCCCATGCGGAAAGCCAACGTGTGGAAGTTGCCGATATTGGTGATGATCTTCTCTTTTCGTTCTGATATAGCGGGGTCGAAGGATGCGCCCAGCACAGCAGCGGGAGCGGTGTCCATCACCACCAGGGGACAATCGAGTTTACCCGCTGATTCTGCAACGGCTTGCAAGCGCGTCATGATGGGGGGAATATTGTCCGAGAGAAAGGCAAAAGATGAAAGAGAGTTCCTGGCGCGAATACGCTCGTCGAGATAGTCGAAGCGGAACTGGCGGTCGGAGACGCCCGCGGGCGCATCGCCGTGGTCGAAGACAGCCACTGCGATCGCGTCCAGATCAGACAGGTCAACGCCGAAGGGCGAGAGAGAATTTTGAATGGCTGGCAGGTTGAAGTCCCGGAATTCGATGCGCTGAACAGAGTCTGGCAGGGCAGCGGCTTCGTCGTCTGAGACGATTTCGATCCCCGCTGCCTGCACTTTGTCCAGTTCGTCATTCAGGGTTTTGGCTGCTTGCGGTGTGGCGTAGACAGGCAATCCCTGGCGGGCATGCGCTTCCACCGCCCAGGCCGAGGGGCCGCCACCCATCATTACGCCGGTCAGCAGGATGGGGGTTTGGGCTTGCGTGGCCGCCTTGACCTGCCGGTGGACGATCATAGTGGGCGAAGGGACGACCAGTTTGAAGCCGTTTTCGATATGCAGTTGGGAGTCGTACAGGAAAATATCCTGGGTGCCAGTACCAACGTCAACGGTTAGAATTTTCATTCCGTATTGTCATAATCTCCGGGGCAGGCATAGAAATCCCAGCGCTCCCGGTCCTGGATTTCCTGGTCTGGAAAGATGGCCCATTTGCCGTTTTGCAGGACGGTAACTTTGCTGGCCTTTCTTTTTGCGAATTCGATCTCTTCGTATTGCGTTTGGGATTGTGCCCAGAAGTAGGGATTCTCGTATTCTATTTTGTAGCAGGTTGCCTGTGTAACTCCAAGCGCTTGCTCCTGCATAGGAATAGTACCTTCCCCTACTACCTCTGTGGTTACTCTACTGCATTCGCCTTCGAGTTGGTTTCCACCTTCGAAGGGTGAGCCTTTGACATCGACGCAGTTCACATATTGCCGGTCAATCAGTTGGTGCACTTCCAGCGGCAGTGAATCTTTTGAACCGGAAAAGCAACTTCTCAGCAGGAGAAGAGTAACACACGCGATTAGAACATACCTCAGTAGTTGTTCTTTATTCTCTTTTAGGCTACCAATAAGGGTTTTTGTGTCCATAATTCGATACGGGGCTAGAGCTTAAACATCGACCCCCAGCCAGAGGCGGATGAAGTAACCAATGATGAATGAGAAGGTCGCCACACCCAGGCTTAATCCGGCCATTTCAAGGAAGCGTGGCCGGAAGGGTTCGTCTTTGGCGACGGAGATATAGTAATTGAAGACGGCAATGATGAGCACAGCGACCGTCAGGGTGATGGCGAGATCGACGATGTAATTCTGGATTAGCAGATATGGCAGGACCAGCAATGTGACGGTGAAGATATAGGCTATGCCGGTATATACCGCAGCGCGGACCGGGTGCTTGTCAGTCTTTTCGGAGCGAGTGGCCAGGTATTCGGAAGCAGCCATCGAGAGCGAGGCCGCGATGCCGGTGATCAGGCCGGAGAGCGCAATCAGTTTGACGTTTTGCAGCGCCAGGGTCAGGCCAGCCAGCGCGCCGGTCAATTCTACCAGGGCGTCATTCAGTCCGAGCACCACCGAACCGGCGTAACGCAGGCGTTCTTCATCCAGCATGGCAAGCAATTTTTGCTCGTGGACTTCTTCTTCATGGATCCACTTCTCAATATTGGGAACTTTACCTTTGAGAAGCGCGTAGTTTTCCTGGGCTTTTTCCTCACCGCGTTCCATCAGTTTAATGCCAAATGTAAAGCCGAAAATGCGGCCAATCAAATAATACTTCCAGACATCCCACATGTTGGGTTTGATATCCTGCTGGGTATATTCTTTCCAATCCTCACTGTGACGTAGTTCATCTCCAGCGATTTGTTCCATGATCAGGCGATTTTCCGGATCCCTGATACTTTTTGCCAGCCGCTTATAGATGTGATATTCAGTTATTTCAGTGCGTTGGAAGTTTTCCAGGATATGGCCGATGGATTCTTCTTGGGACATGGTTTCTCCTTGGTATTATTGCTTTCCCTATTGTAAGCTATTTTGGATATTGACATAAATGATTTCAAAGAATTAATCAGTCTGGAATATCCCGGCAACATTGTAAATAAGCGATGAAAACAGCCGGTGAAGCGGTATACTGCAATACTGTTGTTATACTATTTGTGATTTTTTTCTTTAGAATATTACTATAATAACATTTTGTTTGTGGAGGAAATTGTATGAAAACCGACCGTAGTATTCCCATAATATTAACAGTTATTGTATTGACCTTCAGTACACTGGCCTGTGGGCTTGGTGCATCAGCTACACCAACGGCACCGCCTGCGACCAATACGTCGACCCCGGCGCCTACATCGACCAGTACACCAAAACCAACAGCTACGCGCAGGCCGACCTCGACACCAGATGTCAAGGTTACAGAAGTCTATAATGATCTATTCACGAAGGTCCAGATGTTTAAGGATGAAGGTCTAATTCCTTCCACCGATGGAAAATATATGATATTGGATAGTGTCAACGAGTCATTTGCACAAATTGGTTACTTACAATATTGGTACTATGATTTTGACGTGGAACATTTCGTTTTTAATGCGGATGTTCAGTGGCGCACAGCGATAGACACCTCGGATACATCCGGATGCGGAATTGTGTTTGGGGTACAAGAGAAGGGTAACAATAATGAATATTATGGAGTTGTACTTGATAAATCGCGCATTTATTTCACTATTACTAAATCAGGCTATTACTATGAGTTGGGGAAGACACGAGGCACAGGTCGGCTAGATTTTGGAAACCCTGCCGAGGCCAAATTGACGGTTCTTGTATATGACAATCATGCTTATGTCTATGTGGACGATAATTTCATTGGCGAATATACCTTATCGCAAGATAAAGAATTACGCGGTAAGTTCGGATATGGAGTTATTTCAGGCACAAATAAAGATTACGGTACGCGTTGCATCATTTCGAACGCCAGGATGTGGGATCTTAAGCCCTGATACTTGATGTGCTAGATTGTAAGCCTTCATCTTAACAAGAGAACGTCACGGATGCCAGCCCGTGACGTTTTCTTAAGTTTTTCTTTCGGCGTTTTTTCTATCATCTGATGAATTTTACCCAACCCAGTCGAACGTTCTGGTTACAGCTTTCTTCCAGCCGGCATAAAGAGCCTCTCGCAATTTTGTGTCCATGTGCGGCTGCCATTCCTTGTCCTTGCCCCAGTTAGCGCGCAGCTCATCAAAATTTTTCCAAAAACCGACAGCCAGGCCGGCGGCATAGGCTGCGCCCAGGGCGGTGGTCTCAGCCACTTTCGGGCGGATGACAGGAACATTCAGGATGTCTGCCTGGAACTGCATCAGCAGTTCATTGAAGACCATGCCGCCATCGACTTTGAGCGCGGTCAATTTCACGCCCGAATCTGCTTCCATGGCATCCAGCACTTCGCGCGTCTGGAAGGCTGTCGCTTCGAGCGTTGCCCGGGCGATGTGTCCCTTGTTGACATAGCGTGTCATACCCATAATCGCTCCGCGCGCATCAGACCGCCAGTACGGTGCGAACAACCCGCTGAACGCCGGGACAAAGTAAATTCCGCCGTTGTCTTCGACGGTCCGGGCAAGTTCTTCTACATCCGAAGACTTTTCGATCAGGCCCAGGTTATCCCGCAGCCACTGCACCAGAGCGCCGGTAATCGCGATCGAGCCTTCCAGCGCGTAGACCGCAGGCTGATCACCAATTTTGTATCCCAGCGTGGTCAGAAGCCCGGCTTTGGACGGGACAGGTGTCTCGCCAGTGTTGAGTAGCATAAAGCAGCCCGTGCCATAGGTGTTTTTGGCCTCGCCGGGCGAGAAACAGGTCTGCCCAAAGAGTGCGGCCTGCTGGTCGCCCAGGTCACCGGCCACAGGGACGCCGCTCAGTGCGCCCTTGGCATTTCCATACACTTCGGATGAAGAGCGGATCTCTGGCAGCATGCTGCGCGGGATACCAAAAATCCCTAAAATTTCATCGTTCCAATCGAGGCTGTTCAGGTCCATCAAAAGTGTACGCGATGCATTTGTTACATCTGTGACATGTACGCCGATCAGGTTCCAGATGATCCAGGTGTCGATATTTCCGAAAAGCAACTCCCCTTTTTCGGCGCGTTCGCGCGTGCCAGGGACATTGTCCAGGATCCACTTGATCTTGGGGCCGGAAAAGTAGGTTGCCAGAGGCAGGCCGGTCGTGAGTCTGAAGCGGTCTTGTCCACCTTGTTTGGCCAGGTCGTTGCAAATGCTGTCTGTCCGTGTGTCTTGCCAGACGATGGCATTGTAGACCGGTTTCCCGGTCGCTTTTTCCCAGACCAGGGTGGTCTCGCGCTGGTTGGTGATACCGATGGCTGCAATGTCCGCGGCCTGAAGTCCGCTCTCCAAGAGCGCGCCCTGGATGACTTCCTGCGTGCGCTGCCAGATTTCGAGCGGGTCATGTTCCACCCATCCGGGCTTGGGGTAGATTTGCCGGTGTTCTTTCTGCGCAACAGTAACCACGTTCCCCGCGTGGTCGAAAATCATAAAACGAGTGCTGGTGGTTCCTTGGTCTATGGCGGCAACGTATTTAGGCATTTTGGCTTCCATGAATTTCTCCCATAATTGTATCAGGAGTACCGCAGTTGATTGGGAGAAGCCCGAAAATAGGGGTGGCGTGCTGCCCACGCCACCCCTATTTTCGGTATCTTTTTGCGAACTGCGTAATTCCTATGTATAGCAAAAAGGGCGGGCACAAGCCCGCCCTTCCAGGATCGAATTCTATTTTTCCATCGAGGGATTCCACACTTCCCAAACCTTACCTACCAGGTCCGGGCCCGGTTTGAGCGTGATCTCACCCGGTTCCCAGCCAGCCGGGGTAGCTTCGGCACCCTTGGTCTTGCGCACATGTTGGAAGGCCTGGATCTGGCGTATCGTCTCGGCGAGACGGCGGCCTACCGGCGGCGTCATCACTTCCATGGCCTGGATGATGCCGTCTGGGTCGATGATGAAGCGACCTCGCAGTTCGATGCCCTGGCTTTCGTCATATACGCCGAAGGCCCGGCCCACGTTACCGGCCTGGTCTGACGCCATGTGAAAGGGCACGCCGCCCTTCACCATCTTGGTCAGTTCGTTATCGTTCCACATCTTGTGAACAAAGTGGCTGTCCACGCTCACGGAGATGACTTCTACGCCCAGTTCCTTTAGAACAGGATATTTGTCAGCGACCGCTGACACTTCGGTCGCTCAGACAAAGGTGAAGTCACCCGGGTAGAAGCAGAGCATTACCCACTTTCCGATGTAGTCTGAGAGTTTAACGCTCGTGAATTTGCCCTGGTAATACGCAGGGGCTTGGAAATCAGGGGCTTTCTGCCCAACTTGAGCGGTCATAGTCATCTCCTTTTTCAGATCGCTTGTTTCAGGGGCCGGGGCAGCAGGTGGCTTTTCGCCAACCACTGAACCGGTCGTGCGTGCGCATCCTTGCGGTTGGTCTGCCATAGGGCCTCCTTTCAGAAATTGCGAGTACGCTATTTAAATTATATACCATGTAACTTATTTGTGACGGGACATTAAGTCATTATTTTGGATGTTATTCCGCCCAATTTCTGGCCCCGGCTAAGAAGGCTTTTCCGGACATGGGTTTCTTTCCCGCAGGCTGGACTTCTTTCAGCACCAGCAGACCATCTAACGTGCCGACGGCTGGCCAACCGTTTTGGACGATCCGCTGCCCCTCCCGCTTCTTACCTGGAACCGTGCCTGCCCGGTGGACCTTGAGCAGATTCCCGTCCCATTCGAAATACGTCCCTGGCCAGGGGTTGAAAGCACGGACTTTGCGCTCCAACTCTTCGGCGGGACGCGAGAAATCCAGTTGACCCTCTTCTTTTTTCAGCATCGGGGCGTAGGTTGCGCCACCTTCCGGCTGTTGACGGGGTTCGATCTCACCGGACAGGTATCCAGGCAAGGTATCGAGTAGCAGGTCTGCTCCCAGCCTGGATAACTTCTCGAAAAGGGAGCCAGCCGTCTCGTGTGGTTCGATGCGCACGGAACGTTGGCTCAAGATGGGACCGGTATCCAATCCCGCGTCCATTTTCATGATGGTGACGCCCGTTTCTTCGTCCCCGTGCAAAATGGCAGCGTTGATGGGCGCCGCGCCTCGCCAGCGCGGCAAGAGCGAAGCATGCACGTTGATACAGCCAAATCGGGGCAGGTCGAGCACATCCTGCCTGAGAATTTGACCGAAGGCGGCTACCACAATCACAT
>CAZLOC010000189.1:0-7689 GCA_964560935.1 uncultured Anaerolineaceae bacterium
GAGATACATCACGAGCACCCCGCGGCCGTGCTGCTGACGCCTATCCCCCCGACCGGGTTATGGCCGACAACTTTCAACGTCCTGGGAGAGCGCCCGCTCATATTGCTGAAATCGATTGCCAGCTTGAGCCTGTATCCGGTCGTCGAGACCCCGGAAGTGGCACGCTGGTCTTTATTCTCGGATGACTTTCCAACTGAACTATTGGAAAAATATCATTCACAGTTACAGAATGAATCCTTTCGCTCTTATCTGGATGAACTGGGACTGAACCTTGTCCATACAAAGCGCGTAAAAACGCCTTTACTGGTCATCGGCGCAGAAAATGACGCCGTCATTAAACCCTGGATGGTCCAGCGCACAGCCAAAATTTATGGTACGCAAGCTGTAATCTTCCCGGACATGGCGCATGATGTCATGCTGGAAGCAGGCTGGGAAAAGGTCGCGAAACGCGTTCTGGATTGGCTGGAAGAAAAGGGGCTTTAAACGGTGGAGATTACCCAAACTTTATACGTAACCGATCCAAAAGAATGGCGGGAATGGCTGGAAACGCATTACAAGACCGAAAACGAAATCTGGCTGATTTATTACAAGAAGGATACCGGCAAGCCGCGCATTGAGTACAACGACGCGGTCGAGCAGGCGCTGTGCTTCGGCTGGATCGATAGCATCCTCAAAAAACTGGATGAGGAGCGCACCGCTCAACGTTTTTCCCCCAGGAAACCCAAAAGCAGATACTCACAGGCCAACATCGAAAGACTAAGATACTTGGTCTCGCAGGGAATGATAGTGGTTGAGGTGTTGGAATCCCTGGGAGATATCCTTGAGCGGGAATTCGTCTTTCCACCCGACATTCTTGAGGCAATCAAAGCAGACGAGCAGGCCTGGGAGAACTACCAGAACTTTTCGGATGTTTATAAGCGTATCCGGGTGGCCTTCATCGAGGGGGCGCGGAAACGCCCGGAAGAGCTCCGGAAACGGTTGAACTATTTCATCAAAATGACCCGCGAGAATAAGCTATTCGGTTTCGGTGGCATCGAGAAGTATTTTTAGATATGACTGACCCCATCCGCGTGGGTGACCGTGTCAAGGTTTATCTCGATTCCAAATTCTGGAAGAGCGAAGGCTGGTTCGAAGGGACGGTCGTGCGCATCGACCCGTACTCCCGCCACCGCCAGTTCTATTGGGTGAAGCTGGACCTGGAAGTGGAAGCTCTGCAAGGCGGGAAATCGGGATTGATTTCGGTGTTCAATCCAAAAAATATCCTGCCAATCAATCACCAGGGATGAACAGAGATAAACGGTTTAGTTTGCAAAGTTGCCTCTACTCAACAAGGTGAAATCAAGTTCATCCCCGGATAAAAGATCATTATGTACAAAGTGGGGGTTCTTTCATCGGTTATAATCCCACCAATTCACTCCAAAATAATCCGTGAAATCCGTGCCCAAAAAGAAAACAACCCCCGACATCAACTGGCCCCACATCGCCCGCCTGGTGCTGACCTCCCGCCTGATGGACGAGATCGAAGAAAAAGAATTCGTTCCGCAGGGAAAGGTCACCTACCAATTCTCCGCCAAAGGCCACGAACTGGCGCAAGTGCTGCTGGCGCAATATCTCACACATCCCCACGATGGCGCGACAGTATATTACCGCTCGCGCCCGTTCATGCTGGCTGCAGGCCTGTCTATACAGGAGGCTTTCGCGGCGGGTTTTGCCAAGACCGGCTCCCCCTCCGAGGGACGGGATGTGGGGGTGGTGTTTTCGATGCAACCCATCCCCCCTACACCTCCCTTCCCTGGCAGGGAAGGGGGGACGGAGGGGTTAGGTCTAACTGTCCTCCCCGCCTCCGGCGCAGTTGGTGCGCAGTACACGCCCGCCGCAGGCTGGGCGCAGGCCATCCGCTACCGCCAGCAGGCCACCAAAGAAAAGGATTGGGAGGGCGCCATCGCGGTTGCCATGGGCGGCGAAGGTTCCACGGCTGCCAACGGTTTCTGGGCTGCGCTCAATATCGTCACCACCCGCGACCTGCCCTACCTGTTCTTCATCGAAGACAATTCCTTTGCCATCTCCGTCCGCTCCGAGCTGCAAACTCCCGGCGCAAACGTGGCCGCCAATCTGCAGTGCTACAACAACCTGCACCTCATCGAAGGCGACGGCACGGATCCCGCCGAAACGGCCGCCAAGATTGCCGAGGCCGTTGAGTATGTGCGCAAAGGTAAACCTTGCCTGCTACGCCTGAAGGTTGTGCGCATCATGGGTCACACGTTCATCGACGACCAGAGCTACAAAACCGAAGCAGAACAGGACGAAGAAAGACAGCGCGACCCACTCACCCGTCTGAGGGCCTTTTTGCCTGATCTGGACTGGAACAGGCTGGAAAAGGACGTCGAAGCCGATGTGCGCGCCGCCGCAGAATCCGCGCTTCAAAACTCGGACCCCGAGCCTGCTTCCACTACACGGCATTTATTTTCATCCAATTCGTACGGGCATGGCGGCGCCGTGCCCCAACAGGACGGCCCGCGCATCAACCTGATCGAAGCCGTCAAACGGACATTGGAATCCGAGATGCAGGCGGAGCCGCGCATATTGGTCTTTGGCGAGGACGTGGGCGTGAAGGGTGGCGTACACGGCGCGACCGCGCACATGCAGGAAAAATTCGGCGCGGAACGCGTCTTCGATACCTCGCTATCCGAAGAAGGTATCCTGGGCAGCGCGGTCGGCCTGTCACTGGCGGGATTGATGCCCGTGCCGGAGATCCAGTTCCGCAAATACGCCGACCCGGCCACCGAGCAGATCAACGACGCCGGCACCCTCCGCTGGCGCACGGCGGGCAAATTCGCTGCGCCGATGGTGGTGCGCATCCCGGTCGGTTTTGGCAAAAAGACCGGCGACCCGTGGCATTCGGTCACGGGCGAGGCGATTTATGCGCATACGCTGGGCTGGCGGCTGGCCTTCCCGTCCAACGCGGCGGATGCAGCCGGGTTGCTGCGCACGGCCTTACGCGGCGAAGACCCGGTCATCTTCTTCGAGCACCGCGCGCTATTGGACACATCACAGGCGCGGCGGCCGTGGCCGGGGGACGGGTACACGCTTCCTTTAGGGGTGGCAGGCCGGTTATCCGAGGGCGATGCGCTGACGGTCGTCACCTGGGGCGCGATGGTCTATCCGGTCTTAGATGCAGCAAAAGGGCTGGAGGGAGTCGAAGTCCTGGATTTGCGCACGATTTCGCCCTGGGATAGGGAGTCCGTGCTGGAATCGGTCAGGAAGACGGGCAAGTGTTTGGTGGTGCATGAAGATACGATTACGGGCGGCTTCGCGGGCGAGATCATGGCGACCATTGCGTCGGAGGCCTTCGAGTGGCTGGATGCGCCCCTGCAGCGACTGGCGACTCCGGATGTCCCCATTCCATACAATGTCTCAATGATGAACGCGATTGTGCCGGGCGTGGACCAAATCGAAGCAAAGATGCGCTGGCTGGTCAATTACTGAAACTGCCTCTTGAATTTGGATAACAAGTGCTATACTGAATGCGACAAGAATTATCGTATTCGACTTTCCTTTAAGCTGCGCTGGCGCTGCCTGCCGCATGGAAGATAGTCAACCAATCTTACAGGTCTAACGGGTCGGACAGGTCTTACGGGTTTTATGCCGCAAGGTCTGTTTTTGTCTTTCCTCCTGTATAATCCGATCTATGCAACCTGTTAGACCGATCAAACCTATTAGACAAAGAGACTTGTAAGGCCTTATGTTCATCGATCAGGTAGAAATCCACGTAAAATCCGGCAAGGGCGGGGATGGCGTCGTGCACTTCCGCAGGGAGAAATACGTCCCGCGCGGCGGCCCCGATGGCGGCGACGGCGGCAAGGGCGGCGACGTGATCCTCGAAGTCCAGCCCACGCTCAACACGCTCAACTTCCGTCACAAGGAGCGCTTCGTGGCCGAAGAAGGCCGTCCCGGCGCCAAACAAAACATGTACGGCCGCTCCGGTGAAGACCTGGTCATCCACGTCCCGCCCGGCACGGTGATTTACGAAATTATTGATGATGGTAGGGATGGGGTAACCCCGTCCCTGCTGGGTGACCTGACCCAACCCGGCCAGCGGCTGACCGTCTGCAAAGGCGGGCGCGGCGGACGCGGTAATACCCACTTCAAAAGCTCGACCAACCAGGTGCCGCGCACCGCGGAAAAGGGCGAACCGGCGGAAGAAAAACGCCTCAGACTGGAACTCAAGCTGCTCGCCGATATCGGGCTGGTCGGCGTCCCCAACGCGGGTAAATCCACACTGCTCTCCGTGCTGACCAATGCCAAACCCAAGATCGCTCCCTATCCCTTCACCACGCTCGAACCCAATCTTGGCGTAGCCAATATTGACGAGGATACGACAATTGTGCTGGCCGACATCCCCGGCCTGATCGAAGGCGCGCACGAGGGTGCGGGACTCGGCCATGAATTCCTGCGCCACATCCAGCGCACCCGCGTCCTGATCCACCTTTTAGACGGGTTTTCCCCCGACCCCGTAGCCGACTACAGCCAGATCAACAGCGAACTGGCGCTCTTCGACCCGAACCTGTCCAAAAAACCGCAGGTTGTGGCCCTGAACAAGATAGACCAACCCGAAGTCCAGGAGCGACTCGCCGGGATCAAGAAAGAGATGAAAAAGCGCGGGGTCACGTTGATGACCATTTCCGCGCTGGCGCGCACCAATGTCCGCGAAGTGCTGCTGAAGGCGGCCGGGAAGCTGGCGGAAGCTCCCACGCTCGAAGAGATCGAACCGCCCATGCCCGTCTACCGTCCCGAAGAAGACCCGCGCGAGTTCAGCATCAGCCGCGAGGACGACGCCGGTTGGCGCGTCTCCGGCGTGTCCATCGAGCGCGCCGCCGCCATGACCTACTGGGAGCATTCCGGCGCGGTGCGCAGGTTCCAAAAGCTGATGGAGCGGTTGGGCGTGGAAGAAGCGCTACGCAAAGCCGGGATCGAGGAAGGAGACACGGTGCGTATCGGCGAGTTCGAGTTGGAATGGCAGGAGTAAGCGAACTGTTTCACAAGAAATTCGGAAAGGCTTTTGTCATTTATCGCTAAGATCACCATCACTATTCTCATAAAGAGGCAGTATAATCCCTTGTAGTTATGGGCCTTTTTACACAAGCATTTTCCTTGCTCGCGGATCCCCCCGGGAATCTTATCTATCATCTTGTGCTGGTGTTCTCGATTTCGGGAGCATTGCAAGCCGCCTTCATCCACTGGCGCATCAGCGCCTTCCCGCAAGCCCGCCGGACGGTTCTCGGCCTGACCATCCTGATGGTGCCGCAAGTGCTGCTGTTTGCCATCAGCGGGCTGGGCTGGCAGGGCATCATCAACCTGACCGTATTCCTGCCTCCGCTCGACCGGGCTATGACCTTGATCAGCCTGATCTGGCTGATCTGGCTGTGGGTTTTCCCGGAGCCGAGCCGCGCAGTCGATGCTGCGGCCATCCTGCTGACCCTGTTCGTTGCGACGGCGCTGGCGCTCAGCCTGGCTTCCTGGGGGGGAGCGCCGCCCGGCACACTCTACAACACGACAGTACAAGATTTCATCTGGCAGATTGCCTCCCTGGGGTTCATCACGGCCGGCATCCTTCTCCTGTTTGCACGGCGGCCAAACGGCTGGGGGAACGGGTTTGCAGTTCTTATTTTGGCCCTCCTTGGCCACACCTTGCAGATCATCTTTGGGAGCGGCGGCGGGAATTATCCCGGCATCGTACGCGTAGCTTACATGGCGGTTTACCCCTTCCTGATGACGTTGCCACAGCGCTTCCCCATGCCTTCTCAAGACCGGCCAACGACCATCAAACAGGATGCGCCGGTTGATGAGAGGCGTCACTATAGCACCGATCCAAAGACATTCCACGCCCTGCTGGCTCTGGCGGCTGAAACCGACTCCGAAAAGGTCAGTCAGGCTGTCACGCGCGGCATCGCCCAGACCATGCTGGCGGACCTGTGCTTCCAGATCAATCTAAACGATACTGCTAATCAACTGGTGATTTCCAGCGGCTACGACTTGATCCGAGAAGAGAACCTGGAAGGCTCGAGCTTGAGCAAGAGTTCCATGCCCATGCTGACCAACGCCATCCAGCGTGGACGTGCGCTACGCTTGCCTGCCAGCAGCACGTCGGCCGACGTCAAAGGCTTGAGCGACCTGCTTGGCTTGAGCAATCCCGGTCACATGATGACGGTGCCCATCCTCACTCCTGAAAAGGAGTCGCTGGGCGCTATCATGGTGCTTTCCCCCTATTCCGAACGCGCCTGGAGGGCAGAAGACCAGGCATTCCTGGGTAATATTTCAACAGCGCTCGTTCCCATCATGCAGCGCAGCCAACGGATCAAAGCCATCGAGCAAAAGCAACAGGAGACTGAAAGCCTCCTGGAAAATGCCAGAAACCAGCTTGCTGACCTGGAGATGCAAAACAGGGAACTCCAAAAACAACTGGAAAATGCCCGGAAGAAGGCCGGCAAAGATCCCGAAGTGGAAGAAAAAATCGCTTCCCTCCTGGTCGTGCAGCAGGAATCCCATAGGCAGATCGAAGAACTGCAAAAGGAGAACGAGGAACTGCGTAAAGCCAGCCAGGCTCAAGGGGCGGCTGTGAACAAAGACGTGGAATTCATCGAAGCCGAGTTGCGCGCTGCGCTAGGACAGGCGGCCCGCCTGCAAAACGAACTGGCGGACGCCAACATGAAGTTGCTGCAAATCGAAAAAGGACAGGCCAGCACGTATTCCACCGAGCAGTCCGAGGTCATCGCTTCGATCGCGCAGGACTTACGCCAGCCCATGTCCTCGGTCATCGGTTACACCGACCTGTTGCTGGGCGAATCGGTCGGCATCCTGGGATCGTTGCAGCGCAAATTCGTGGAGCGCATCAAAGCCTCCACCGAACGCATCGGCACCCTGGTCGATGACATGATCCAGGTCACCAACCTGGAAACGGGACTGACCGAACTCAAGCCTGAACCGGTGGATCTGAATGCGATCATCGACAACGCCATGGCATACACCAGCAGCCAGATTCGCGAGAAAAACATCACGCTGCACCTCGACCTGCCCAAGAAAATCCAATCCATCTATGCGGACCGGGAAGCTTTGCAACAAATCCTGATCCACCTGCTGCAAAACGCAGGCGCGGTCTCGCCCATCGAAGGCACGATCACGCTCAAGGTCCAGACTCGAACCGAGGGCGGCCAGGAATACGTCATGGTACAGGTGACGGATACAGGCGGGGGCATCCCGTCCAAAGACATCCCGCGCGCCTTCACCCGGTTGTACCGCGCAGATAACGTCCTCATTCAAGGGGTGGGTGATACTGGCGTAGGCCTGTCGATCGCCAAAACGCTGACCGAAGCGCAAAACGGCCGCATCTGGGTGGAAAGTGAGGCGGGCGTGGGCTCCACGTTCAGCGTGCTGCTGCCCATGAACAAAGAGGGCTAAGCATGGATACGTTGCGCCAGTTGGGAGGGGGTCTGCTGTTAGCCGCCTTTTCTGCCGCCCTGGTCGTTGGCGGCATCTCCCTGGCGCTGGCCGAAAGCTATGTCCCGGTCGTCCCCACTCCCACTGAGACGCAGGCGCCGGTCCCCTCTTTCCCATCACCCACCTCCCCATCGCTCGCCTTCATCACCGAAACCATCCCCCCCCCCCCCCCCCCAACCCCCCCCCCCCCCCCCC
>CAZLOC010000190.1:0-7631 GCA_964560935.1 uncultured Anaerolineaceae bacterium
CGCCAGACATTGGCGCGCGACACTTCGGCCCGGAAGAAGTGCACCATCGCCGTGGTGAATTCGCTGGCTTTAAGCTGGTAACCGCGGTAGGTCCAGACGGGTTCTGGAGGAGGTTGCGAACTTTCATCTCGTCTTTCTGCTACCATTCATCCTCCTTTGTTCCATAATCTGCCTGCAATTCTTTTATTCCCAACAGCGCGATCAAAACGGCCGGATCGATATCATCCGGCATGTCCACTTTGTATTGCTGGTGCTGCTCCGCCCGCTCGCGCAGGGATTGCCACAATAGAGCCCTCTCATCGGACTGGACGACCAGGTCGTTAAGCGTTTTGGCCCCGAGCAAATATTCCCCTGTAGTGTACAGAAAGGTGAGCCGCCGCCACTTTTCCGCGACGATGGGCCTGCTGAGGCGTTCCAACGGCCCGATCTGCACCTTGAAGTATTCCTCGTTCGCGCGTGGGTGCTCTGCTTCGTCTTTGAGCAGTTCAGCGCGGGTAGCCAGTTCGTGTCCGCGCACCGGAGCGACGAACTCGATCTTGCCAGCGCGCTCACCGAAACTTCCAGGTTGGTAAAAGGCCAAATAGTCCACGGAAATAACTTTGGGCGCGGTCCGTAGCGGGATGCGATACCAGCCCAAAAGCCGGGCAATTTCCATATCCCGGGGGGTTGGCATGAGACAGACGAGAATCAGGTCTGTTGTCGAAATCATTCTTATATTATAGTGCGATTGGTAAAAGAAAACGGGAGCGTCCGCTCCCGTTTTTGGTTCTTTACTCGACAGGCGCCGTCATACTGACCTTTCGTATCTTGGCGATAATCTTTTCCTTTTCGGCCTTGTTACTCGTCTCCGCCAAGCGGGCACGTAGCTTTTTGAGCTTGGCCTTGCGGTGCCGGCGGCGATTAATTTCACTCTTTCGTACACTTGCCATGTTTACCTCCTAAAAATTAAATTTGTTATCCTTTTTATAGAATGAGAGACAGGAATTGTCAAGGCGGGAGCACCAGTAAAATTTTGGGCGTGTCTAAGACCCGCTCGAAGCAACTTAAATTAACCCAACCTCTTTATTGAACTCCACGATCAACTCATCGATCTCATCAGCCTGCTTCTGGACGCCTTCCCAGTAGTTCGGCTGGTACCACATTTCCTGGATCTCATTGTAAGTCTTGCCCTGCTGCTCGACCCAGGTGAAGTATTTCAAGTTGTGGATACGGCGGCGGTCCGTATAGCGTAACTCTTCCAGATTGTCGGTGCTCTGGCCGTGGAGGTAGCGTGCGAAGTCAGCAGCAGCAGCCTTCTCGGTGTATTCGCCAATTTCCTGATGCATCTCGTGCAGACGCGAGCGGTAGAGTTCCATCGAGTCGGTCAACACGGTCAGCATGATGTCGTTTTCGCCCATCTCGTAGTACTTGGCCGCTTTAATGGCTGAAAGCACGTTGGAAATACTGGAGAACCCGAACAAATCAAGTTGACCGACGATCCCTTCCGGCACACCTTGTTCTACCAGGAAGGCGCGCCCGCTCTCTTCGTTGAAGAGCCGGCTGAGATTGACCACAGCCTGGTCATCAATTGCGACAACCATGTCCGTGTTCTTGGAGTTGTGAATCCAGGGAACGTGCTTGTCGCCAATCCCTTCGATGCGGTGCGCGCCGAAGCCGTTTTCAAGCAGAGTCGGGCATTGCAGCGCTTCGCTGGCGACGATCTTGCTGTCGGGGAAAAGCTGCTTCATGTAATCGCCGCTGGCAATCGTCCCGGCCGAACCGGTGGCGGAGGCCAGGCCGCGATAACGATCATTCGGCCCCATGACCTGCTGAAGCACTTCCTCCATGGCGTGACCGGTCACTTCGTAGTGCCACATGTAATTTCCAAACTCATCAAATTGATTGAAAATCATCAAGTCTTCACCGGAGTTGCGCAACTCCCAGCACTTGTCAAAAATTTCTTTGACATTCGATTCTGAACCGGGCGTCTTGATGGTTTCGCCCGCGATATTCGCCAGCCATTCAAAACGCTCTTTGGACATTTCTTCCGGCAAAATCGCAACGGACTCACATGCGAGAAGCGCTGAGTCGTAGGCCCCACCGCGACAGTAATTTCCGGTAGACGGCCAGACCGCCTTTTGGGTGGTCGGGTCGAACTGCCCCGTAACCAGCCGCGGCACGAGACAGCCAAAAGCGGCCCCGACTTTATGTGCGCCGGTCGGAAACCACTTGCCCACCAACGCGATGATGCGGGCCGGGACACCCGTCAGTGAAGAGGGCAGCTCCAAATAGTTAACACCGCCAAATCCGCCCCCACTGGATTTGGGTTCGTTCTTCCAAGTGATGCGGAACAGGTTGCGAGGATGCACATCCCATAAACCGATGCTTTTGAGTTCTTCCTTGACTTTGGCCGGAATTTTGGACGGGTCTTTCATCTGGGCATAGGTCGGGATGACAATATTCCGCTCGCGAGCACGCTGGATGGCGCGGGCGCGACGGTCTTTCTGGATGGTTAAATCAATTGTACTCATGGGGAAAATCCTTCATCTTGAAAAAGTTGTCAGACAACTTGCATTATATCGCACAATCAAGAAAATTCCACATCATTTTATGGTTCGTTTGCAATGGATCACACAAACGTAGGGGAATCGTTTACAAAATTGAAGGTAAATTTTAATGTAATTTCGTGGATTTTATTGTATTATAATGTCAGATAGTCGCTTCCCTATCTGAAGGAGGTGCTCATCGAAACAATGACTGAAAGCTACATCCGAGGAAAGACAGGGACCCCTTAGCCTGGCAGAAAGTCTTAGACTTTCAAACCAGAAGTCCCTAGCGACGATAAGCGTCAGGTTCCACTCTTTCCTCCACATAAGCACGAAATGCAAGTCGGCGGATGGGTAACCCCCATCCGCCTTTTTGTTTGGCAATTTTCAAGCTTTTGGGAAGGCTGCCTCGTAAGCAGCGATTATAGTATCCCAGAGTTGATTTGCAGCATGGTCAATCGTCTGGCGGGATGGATCAGCTTCGAACCAGGCAATCGCGCGCCGCACACCTTCGGCCCAGGGAACGTTGCATTCGAAATCAGGCACAAAGCGCTTGACTTTGCTGTTATCGAAAACTACGCTGTTGGCCTTATCGCCGATCAGGCTACCCAATGCCTGCTCATCATAAGCGGCGATCAAGTCGGACGAAATGTGGACAACCTCCACTTCCACGCCCAGCGCCCGCGCCACTTCCTGATAGGCCTGGTTCCAGGACAGCACTTCATCAGAGGTAATGTGGAAAGCTTCACCGAGCGTATCCTTTCGACCCAACAACCCCAGGAACCCCCTGGCAAAATCGCCGTTCCAGGTGAAGACCCATAGCGAAGTGCCATCGCCAGGGATAATGGTCTTTTTGCCCCGCTGCATCCGTTCAAGCGCAGTGTAAGGATGTCGCCAACTGCCCATGCAAAGCGGGATTTGCGACGGGCCATAGGTCAGCGAGGGACGCACAATGGTGACCGGGAACCCATCCTGACACCAGGCCTGCATCAGCCGGTCTTCGCAAGCAATTTTGTCCCGCGAATACTGCCAGAAGGGGTTTTCGAGCGGCGTCTCTTCGGTGACCAGGTAATGGGCGGGCGGTTTCTGGTAAGCGCTAGCGGAACTGATGAATACAAATTGCTCCGTCTTTCCGCTGAAGAGACGAATATCCCGCTCGATGTCTTTGGGGGTAAACGCGATCCAATCCACGACCACGTCAAATTGGCGGCCTTCGAGCAAATCAGCTACTCCATTTTCATCCTGGTTTACATCACCTTGCAACAGAGTTGCACCCTCCGGCACAGGATGTTTTGTAGATACACATCGATTGAGAATATACAACTCCAGGCCGCGTTCAACGGCCAGATCTGAGCAGGCCGAGCTGATCAAACCCGTCCCGCCGATGAATAATACTTTCATGTTTCCTCCAAAATCTTACGTAGAACAAATTCGTATCATCTCAAAAAATGGGGGGAAGTGGGGTAACCCCACACCCCGCTTTATTGGAAATATACATTTTGCGCTATTTTTTGTGCGCGAGGAGAACGAATAACTCTCGCTGAGAAGGATTTTCCTTTCCTAAGAGCGATGGGTAAATTTCAACTGCGGAAAAGCCAACGTTATACAACATCTCTCGAAATTGCTCTTCCGTATAGGCCTGTGTGCTGGCAGCATAACATGTCACTTCCCCGCTGGCAGCATCCAAAATATAGTAACGCTCAATGGCGACAGACTGATCATTATTCCAGAAGGATTCCATCAGGCATAGGTGGGGTTCGTCAGCGAAAAGCTCATTTTCGGCAGAATACCAGGTAGCAGGTTGGTTGCCGATCTCGTAGACGGCGTCGAAGGTGGTTACTTCGAGAAGCAGTTTTCCACCCGGATTTAGAGCCGCGCGTGCCTTTCGCAGAATCAATCTCGCATCGTCAGGGCGAAAAACATTGAATTCGCCGAAGATGAGCATGACCAGGTCGTAGCCGGAACCAAAGTCCGTGGTGCGGATGTCGCCCAAGATGTAAGAGCAATTTTCAGGGGCGTGTTTGACGGCATACTCAATGGATGCGGGGGAAAAGTCAACTCCACGGCAGGCATGTCCAAGCGAAGCAAGACGCGCGGCGTACAGGCCGGGGCCGCATCCCAGGTCGAGGATGCGGGAGGGCACCCCGTCCAGAACAAAGCTGTGGATCCAATCCACATGTTTTCTGATCGTTGTCGTGCGACGGCTGGCGGCGTCATGCTTCTGCGACAGGTGCTCCTTGAGCATGCGCCGGCTGAATTCCGGGTCGTTCCAGGGAATTTTTTCACCCTCAGCCCAGGGTTTTGGAACCATTTCACGATGAACTACGTTTATCAAAGTGGTTTTATCCATGCACACATTGTAATCAAGAAAAGCCTGCACAACATCCGCAAAATATCGCCGCAGTGATATACTCCCTGCTCGCTGGCAAAGTACAGGAAAAAACATAGAAAAGGAATATCATTGGTATGCCCCCCAAAAAGAAAAATCTCCTTCTCTGTTTGTTTTTCGGAATTTTTCTACTGACAAGTTGCAGCGCCACGATCCAAGCACCGACACACGTGCCTGTGCAAGCGGGAACATTGAACATCAGCCTGCTCTATCCAACGGAAAGTTCAGAAATCAAGATGGGACAAACCATCAAAGCTATCGTGCGGGTGACGGATGAACAGGAACACCCCGTGCAAGATGCCAGCGTGACCGTGTCCTTCAGCGACCCAGATGGGCAGGTAATTGGAACAATTCCTGCCGTGTTCGGTGACGGCGACGTATATCGCAGTGATTCCTGGGCGGTTCCGCACCACATGCAAGAGGGACTCTGGGCGATCAAAGTAGAGGCAGACACAAACGAAGGCCACGGTCAGAGCATCAGTCAGCTTGGGGTGATTTTCTCGACCAGTGAAACCCTTTATCACAAATACGGATTCTGGCTGGACGCGCCAACCCTGCGCGGTATCCAACCTATGCTGGCAGCGGAACGCGGCGATTCCGAGAATGGTTTGCTACGTTGGGGTGGGATCATCCCCTCACAACATGTCTTTCCGGAAAACTGGGTGGAAGTCCAATGGCGAAAAGGAGATTTCAAGCTCGACAGCCCGGAAGCAGTGCGAAGCTTCATGCTGGCCGATATCGGCGATCTGGGTTTCACACCCGTGCGTGAGATTGGTGCCTTCGAGCGCACAACGTTCAAGCGCTGGGATGCCTGGGAAGCTCCGGCGCGCGGCCAGTATTCTTACTACGAGATGAAATGGACGGTTTTCTTTGCCCCGGAAGTCGACAAAACTTACGCCCTTGCAACCACCGTCATTTACCCACCGAGCAATATCGATGCGCACGAAGTTTTGTTGGAAAATTTTGATATTGATTCTAAAGCGCAGGCCGACGGTGTGGCACCCGAACCGCTCATCTCACTCCTACCTCAACCTATATTGATCGGCCCAGAGATGGGCGCGCGTTTTTCAGGACCGGGACAACCTATCGTGCTAACCTGGGAACCGCTCAAGGAATTGGCAGATGACGAATACTACCAGGTAAAAGTGGATTACAACTACGGCGAGGACAATATCAAGGTCAGGTATGCTACTCGCGAAACCCAACTCACGCTCCCGGAGGCGCTTTACCACCAGCCGAATTGTGCTGTATTCAACTGGCGTGTCACTTTGATGCAGCAGACTGGCATCGACAAAGGCGGGAACCCCATCGGCAACGCGCTCAGTCACGATAGTCTGTATAGGTATGTTCGCTGGTTTTACCCATTGGATGAGGAAGCGCCTTTCAATCTGCTCTGCCCGAACGCACAGTTCTAACTCCTACTCGTCAGCATACTTTTCCGTGGCCCACATTTCCGCTTCGCGCAGGGACAAGCGAAGTCAAGAAATCCTGTGCGGCAAGATAAGTCAATTTGTAAGTCAGCGATACTCCTAAGACAGCGAATCACGAATACGTTCTAAAGCTTCCTCCAGCATACCGCGCGGACAGGCGAAATTCAAGCGCACAAAACCTTCTCCCCCTGGGCCAAATTGGGAGCCATCATTCAAAGCCACTTTGGCTTCGTTCAGGAAAAATTCGAATGGGGAACCCGAGATCCTGCCAGATTCAAGCAGGGGATTGCAATCCAGCCAGGACATGTAGGTAGCGTCGGGCGCCGTCAGGCGAATATCCGGTATGTTCTCTTGCATATATTTGGCTACAAAATCCCGGTTGGCAGTCAGATAAACAAGAACCTCTTCGAGCCAGTCGTCACAGGCTCCGGAAAAGGCGGTCTGTGCTGCGATCTGGCCCAGGCTGTTGACGTGCAAGGTCATCCATCCGACGGTTTTCTGGTAGCGTTCGCGCAGCTTCGAGTTGGGAATGATCGCAAAGCCACAGAACAAACCAGCGGTGTTGAAGGTTTTGCTGGGCGCAATGAGCGTGATGGTTCGGTCGGCGATTTCCGGGGCAAGCGTGGCAAGCGGGATGTGCTGCGTCCCGCCTAGTAACAGTTCGCTATGGATTTCGTCGGAGCAGATAACTACGTCATGGCGCAAGCAAATCTCAGCCAGACAGGACAGTTGCTCCCTTGTAAACACATTGCCGGTCGGATTATGGGGATTGCAAAACAGGAACATGCGCGTCGGCGCATCATCCGCCCCCATAGCTGCTTCAAAAGCATCGAAGTCGATCTCGTACCGGAGAATGCTTCCGTCCGTCCCCATGACGAGTGGGGCGAACTGGCGCGTGAGTCTCTGATTCTCGTGCACCGCTAAAAACGGGAAATAGACCGGCGGCTGCATGAGCACCCCTTCGCCGGGAGCGCAGACTGCCCGCGCGGCGGCGTTGAACCCACTGACGACGCCGGGGACGGCGACTACCATATCGGGATCGATCTTCCAGCTATATAACCCGTCCATGCGGGCGGCAACGGATTCGAACAAGGACCGGGATGGAATCTCATAGCCCAGCACCCCATGCTCGAGAGCAGCCTGGAGCGCATCCAGAATGGGCTGCGGGGTCAGGAAATCCATATCCGCCACCCACAGCGGGATAACATCTTCGGGGTATTTGGTCCACTTGATGGAATTTGTGGAGCGACGATCGATGATGGTATCAAAGTTGTATTTCATTATATT
>CAZLOC010000191.1:0-7611 GCA_964560935.1 uncultured Anaerolineaceae bacterium
CGCCGCTTGACCTGTAGCGGGCTGGATGGCACCACTGGAGAAGTGACGGTATGTAATGCGGCCTGTAGCAACTTACCGGGTGTCACCGGCGCCTCCTCAGTCTGCGATCCCGGTTATGGCCTGGATAGTAGTACAGGAACTTGTTTGTACTCGCCGGTGTCACCTGAGTTCGGTGTGGCTGGATGCCCGGTCGGTTATGTGATGACTGACCGCGGTGGGCAGGTTACCTGCGCGCCCGGCCTGGCTGGTGATGGTCTTTGCCCGGATGGCATGTATTTCGACAGCCAGTATGGAGCCTGTGTCTCACCCGCAGGTGGTGTGGATCTGCCAATTGGATTGAACAATCCCGACCTGGCAGCGCAAGCCTATCAGGGATGCCTGCCTGGCTTTTCATACTCACCGGATTATCAATGTTGCCAGCCCTCACTCGGTGGGACATACCCGGGCTGTCCACTGGGTTCCCGTTACGATACTGGCACACAGACCTGCATCCCGGACCAATTGCGTTTGAGTGGACCGGGCTGTGTGACTGTTTCGGTTAACATGTTGCAGTGTAACGAACCCTTCCAGATTGAGATCTGCGGCAAGATCAAGACCGAAACCGGCTGTATCAGGAATCAAGTATATAGTTGTCAGTGGAATGAGCGTGCGGATCGATGTGAGTATGTCAAATAGAGCGTAACCAGGTTGCTCGTTGAAATCATCCCTGTCGAAAAAGATGGGGATGATTTTTATATAGCATATTGCCCGATTGTCGCATTGTAGTCTCAAAAAAGTCATAAAAATCACATCCCCCATTGGTCATCGCAGCTTTGGGGGATTAAAAAATGTGACCAAAAGAGATATATTTTAAGGAAGAAGTATGCGTTCGTTCTGCAGGCAAGTGACCTTGTGAGGGCGACGCAATCTCGAAAGGAGAAAATCATGAAGACCGCTCGTATCCTATTTGTTTTTGTGGTTGCTACCCTCTTCCTGTTGACGGCCTGCGGAGGCGGTGCACCCGCTGAACCGGCTCCAGCAGTTGAGCAGCCACCCGCGGCAGAGCCGCCGCCTGCTGAACCTGCTCCGGTTGAACCAACTCAAGCTGCTGAACCGGCTGCGCCCGAGCCGACCCAGCCGCAATATGCGCCCTTCTGCGAGGCAGCCCCGGCTGGCTGCGAAGCGCCCACGGTTGAGATGCTGGACAACAAGTATTGTATCGAAAAAGTCCCCTATGCAATCATGTCTGTCCCGGCTGGCACCACCTACGAGTCCCCTGATCCGGATATGGTATGTGTCGACCAGATGCATAACGATGGTAATCTGCGGGTTACCTGTCACTCAGTATCAGGCAAGCAACTTATTTTTTACGATCTCAAGCTTTGCAATGGCGCTTGTAGCGCCCCTGCCCTGCAGATGGGAACCGGTCAGTGCCCGGATGGCTATGGCTACGATGCTGCCAATATGTGTTGCGCTGCGCCTTCCCCCGCCAGTGGCGATGGTTGTACCACCTATCGGGTTGACTTTGGCGCTTGCCCGGAACCACAGTAAACAAGCTAAACTTTCTGTAAGCGCGCCCGGTTTCTCAAAGAAACCGGGCGCGTTGCATATTATAAAGCGGGCTTTTGTTTGTGCCATTCTGTCGCCACCTCATAGACATGCCCAGCTTGCAGTACTTTAACTTCTTGCCATGGCCCGGAAACAATCTGCAGGCCAATCGGCAGGCCTGTTGTGGTAAAGCCACATGGGATCGACAGGGCTGGTAGCCCACTCAGGTTGAAAGGCGCAGTGAAACGTGTCAGCGCCGGGGCCTGGCTGGCAGAATTCTCGATATCGTCGATGGGCAGGGCAGGGATAGGTGTGGTCGGTAGCAACAGCACATCATATTGACGGAAGAAGGTTTCGCCTCTTCTCCGGACCTCAACTTGCTTCCGCCTTGCCAGCGCGTACTCACCTGACGATAGATCCCGTCCCGTTTCCAGGCGCTGACGGACATCTGCGCCGAAGAGTTTGGGCTGCCCTTCCAGCCGTTCGCGGTGAAAAGCGGCCCCGTCAGCCTGCGTCATTTGCCCGTTTGCAAGTGCGGCTTCGCGTAACCATGACATATCAACTTCGTCAACCTTCGCTCCCAGAGTTCCAAACATATTCGCTGCCTCGCGCACGGCTGCCAGCACTTCGGGTTCGCTGATCTCGATATATTCCCCCACAGCCAATGCGACCCTCCAACCTTTGACGCCAGCCTCGATAGCTCTCAAATAATTGTCTACCGGCACATCCATGGAAGACGGGTCATCAGGGTCATAGCCAGCCATTACCTGCAGAAGCAGAGCAGCATCGGCCACGCTGCGTGTGAGCGGCCCGGCGTGGTCCAGGTTCCATGAAAGGGGGAATACCCCGCGCAGGCTGACTCGTCCATAAGTGGGTTTAAGTCCAACCACTCCGCATAGTGAGGCCGGGATGCGGATCGAGCCACCTGTATCGCTGCCCAACGCAGCCATGCACATGCCGGCTGACACTGCCGCTGCTGATCCGCCGGATGACCCGCCGGTGATGCGGGAAGTATCCCAGGGATTGCGAGGCGAGCCGTAATGTGGATTGATATTGGTCACGCCCAGGGCGATCTCGTGTGTGCTAGTTTTGCCAATAATATCCGCTCCGGCCTCTTTGAGTTTGCTCACAACGACCGCATCTTGTTCAGGAATGTAATCTTTGAAGAAGAGTGAACCCGCTGTTGTGCGTACCCCGGCCGTCTCGTATAGATCTTTGACCGCGATGGGGATGCCGCGTAATTCTCCCTGGGCGGAACGACCCTGAGCTTGCTGTCTCGCACCGACGTGCCTTCGTCCTGACTCAGGCCAGGGCTCGCGGCACGAACGGTGTCGAAGGGGAGTGCCAGTCGAAGGGGAGATGACCGTGATAAAAGCGTTGAGAGTCGGGTTGAGACGCTCGATTTGACGGTAGCAGGCCTGGGTGAGTCCGAGGCGCGTTTCTTCGTCACCCAGGGCTTGTGTGATGGTCAGGGATATGGTGTCGATTTTCATGTCCCAATTATAGACAAGAATTGCCCTCATGGTAGAATCTGCGTTCGATGCGCACGTCGAAATCTTTTTCCTATTATTTGATTGTGCTGTCCCTGGTCGGGGGCGGACTGGTGCTTCTAACCACCTCGCTTTATGGAGCGGGAGTTTCTGCGGATGCGGCCAAGAACATGTCTACTGCCGAGAGCTTGCTGTCCGGGCGCGGCTTCTTTGACCATTCCGGAGGCGCACTGGTGTACTGGCCGCCGCTCTACCCGCTGGTGTTGGCCGGGCTAAGCGGCTTGACCGGTTGGGATGTGTTCGTAGCGGGTTGGCTTTTCAACGTATTTATGATGGTGGTGAATGTATTTCTGGCAGGCAGGTTGATTTATGAGGCCCTCCGCGAGAAACCTCTGTATGCCTACCTGGGCGCGCTGTTTGTGCTGGGTTCCGAGTCTACCCTGCGCATCCATGCTAATGTATCTTCTGATCCGCTCTATATCGCATTTTCGTTGGTCTTTCTGCTGGCGGCAAACCGGTATATGCAGAGGAAATCCACGGGTGCGCTGTGGGTGATGATCGTGAGCGCTGCCCTGGCCATGCTACAGCGCTGGCTGGGAGCCAGCCTACTGGCAATGGGCGGACTTGTGATCCTGGCTGCGCGCTGGAAGGATTGGCGACTCCTCCTGCGCGATGGATTGCTTCTGGCTTTAGCTCTGTTCCCGGTTGGAAGCTGGATTTATTTCCACAATATCCGCCAATACCAGACCTTTTGGGGCAACGACTCGCCACCTTTGAGCCCCTGGATGAACTTCGAGTTTTCCCTGACGAAAATGATGCACTGGTTCCTGCCCTATCATCCGCGCCTGAACCTTTTGCTGTCCAATCCATTTATTGTGGTTGGCGTTCTCTTGATTTTGCTCCTTTTGATCGCCCGGCGGCAGGATTGGGGTTCCTGGTGGCTGACCCTGCGAGGGCCGAACGTATTTCCGGTCGTTTTCTTTTTGCCGCTTTCATTGGTAGGCCTGGCGCTGACCATCGTAACGGGCGATCACCTGGACCCGTATTCAGACCGGTATTATGTCGGTTTTCTTGCTTCTGTTATCGTATTTTTGTTCATCACACTGGATACGCTGGTATTAGCTCGCCTGCGAGTTGACTTGATAAAAAGTCGCTCTGTTGTAGCTGTATTGTTCGGGATTTGGTTTTTGGTTTATCCCGCCTTCAGTATTTACAAATATATCTCCGCTTCGCTGGCAAACGGGGAGACCAGCAACTACAACTATTACAACAACCGGACTTTCAACGAAAACCCGGCCATCCCTGTAATCAAAGAACTGGTGGCCGAGCACCAGCAGGCTTATTTTTACAGCAACTATGCCGATGGGATCTGGTTCTACACGCGCCGTTCTGCCCCGCTGATGCCGCGTTCCAGCACCGACATGGACCTGGCTGAAATCAAGAAGAATTACTCTGGCTGGCCGGGGGATAAGCCGGGCTATATCCTGTGGTTCTTACCGAACGAGTTCAAGCATGTAGTGCCGCCGGAAATCTTAGCCGAGATTGCGGATGTGGAATTGGTTTTTGCAAGTGACCGGGGGATCGTTTATTCTGTTCAAGCGAAGCCATAATTTCGACCGACTTCAGCGAAAAGGATTGACGCGCCCACAGTTTGTACGCTACTACTTGATGCGGCTGGGGATCGGGAGCGAGCTGCAGCGAGTGGCATTGAATCACAAAAATCCACACCGGCTGGCTAGTGAAGCAGAGATCCTGGCGCTGATGCCAGAGCTAAAACCGCCCGGATAGGATTCCGAACTTTCCCTAAAAAAAGAAAAAACTTCGCCACACAAGGGCTGGCGAAGGTAGTGGGCGTTAAGCGATAAACGAAAAACGGCCCCGAAAACGTGAACTCTCATGACCGTTTGACCCTTATCAACTTGCCAACCCCGCTATTTTCCCTGACTTTGCATCCAGCTCTTGACACTTACATTAATCGGTAGGCGGCGATCTCGGTCACTCCATCTCGTTTGCGGGAAGCCATTCGGCGTTACTCAACAGCATATCAATTAATTCTTCAAGTGCCCACAATACCGATGGTCCACTGTCACCATAATTTTCTATCTCTTTCTTCTGCCCGTCAAGCACAATGTAAGTATACGCGGTGGAATGGTCTGTCTGGCTATTAAAGTACGAATCTTCCAAATTCATGAATCCGATTTCGATGATGAACTCGATTAGTTTGTTGAGATCCCATATTCTTATTTTGCCGGTGTGCTTCCCCAACCTTTGGACGTGTTTTTCACCCGTGTACAAGAAGCTGCCATCAGCCTGTATGACAACTCTGTAGACGGGACATTTTCCGTAGCACTCTGTCCGTCGAAGGCCTATTTCAGAAATTCTTTGTCGTTGTGCCATTTAATAACCTTTGCTGAAAAGTGTACAACACTCTAATGCCGCCTAACGGCTGGCGTTACCCGCTGGTGGGCGGGATGAGATCACGCCGCTTTGACGGAATTGGCTTGAGTCCAGGAAACTGCCTGAAATCGCGCTGAATCCCGCCAGTCAGGTGCACCCAATCAAGATGGCGGGCCATCATTTTTCCCGAGAGAAACCGCCCAGCGACGGTGTTATAGGTAAAGTATACTGCCAAAATGGCAGGTCTGGAGGCCGTACAACGCATTGGAGACGCGCTGTCCTGAGCTTGTCGAAGGGCGCGAAGTCGCAGTCCCGCGGTGCACCTTGGTCGCCGGTCAAATTGATTTATCCAATGGCGGCGAGGGGGGAAAGACCCCGATGAGAAAGCTAAAACCTTGATTGACCGGGTCCTGCCCAAGTCGAAAAAGGAGAAAAAATGAGACGAAAAAGCAAGCGCACCAAAGGCATAGAGCAGGCACACCCTTTTGATGGCATGAGCAAAGTCAATCCACAAGCAGCCGGGGTGGATATTGGCGCGGAAGAAATCGTCGTTTGTGTCGCGCCAAACGAGACGACCCAGTTGGTGAGGGGCTTTGGCAACTACACAGTTGATTTACACGCCATAGCAGATTGGCTCACCGAACACAAAATCAAAACCGTTGCGATGGAAAGCACGGGGGTGTATTGGATCCCGCTGTTTGAAGTTCTGGAAAAGCGCGGCTTTGAATGTCTGCTGACACTTGCACCGCACGCAAGTGCAGGTGTCAGTTCGCGCTCGTTGCGGCGTGTTGCTGGCCGAAAAAGCGACGTTACCGACGGGCAGTGGATCCAGACCCTGCACAATTATGGATTGCTGGAAAGTTCATTTCGCCCGCAGGCAGACCTGATCGCCCTGCGGTCGTTGCTGCGGCATCGCCGGAGCCTGGTGGATCACCGCTCGCCGCATATCCAGCATATGCAGAAGGCGCTACTCCAGATGAATGTGCAACTTTCGCAAGCTGTGAGTGATGTGAGCGGAGTGACGGGACAGGCCATCATTCGGGCAATCCTATCGGGAGTGCGCGACCCCAAAATGCTGGCGTCGTTGCGCGAACCGGGCTGCAAAAAGAGTGAGGCAGAGATCGGCAAGGCGCTGACCGGCACCTGGCGGGAAGAACATCTGTTTGTCTTGAAGCAGGCGGTGGTGTTGTACGATTTCTACACCCAGCAAATTTTTGAGTGCGATGAAGAGATCGAGCGAATGTATGCTGAGACCCGGCCAGACTGGGATGGCGGCGAACTTCAGCCGCTTTCAACACGCAAACGGAACTCGCACAGCAAAAATGCGCGCTACGATACCGAGAAAATCCGCCAACACCTGAAGCGTGTCAGCGGGGTGGACATCAGCCTGGTGGATGGGTTTGGGGTATCGCTGGCACAGACGGTAATCATGGAGTGCGGGACAGATATGAGCAAGTTCCCGACCGAGAAGCATTACAGCTCGTGGTTAGGAGTGGCGTCCAAGCACGAGATTTCTGGCGGGAAGGTCTTGAAGAACACAACGCTGAGAACGAAGAACCGCGCAGGACAGGCTTTCAGGATGGCAGCCCAATCGGTGAAGAAGGCAGACTGCGCCTTCGGTGTCTTGTACCGCAGGTTGCGCGCCAGGCTGGGGCCAGCCCAGGCAACGGTGGCGACAGCCCATGCCATTGCGAGAGTAGTCTATCGCATGTTGAAGTACAAAGTCGAGTACGATCCGCTGACTGTGAACGAATATCAGAAGCAGTATGATGAGCAGCAAATCAAGTACATGAAAAAGAGAGCCGCCAAACTCGGCTATCAATTGACGCCAGTCCCGGCCTGAAAAGGGACAGCCAAGAGAAAAGGCTTGTCCTGAGCCTGTCGAAGGGCGTCCTCACATGGAGAATGCCTTGTTTGCGTTTAACATTCTGCTAGTTTTGGCCGTGATTTTCGCACCAGAACCATTTTTTGGGGCACTTTGCTGTTCGGCAGACCCCCACCCTGGCCCCAGTTGGTGCGCGTGATGGGCTGGTTTCTGAGAACGCTTTGTTGGGTGGCGGTTGTTAGATAAAAACTATCTTGTATCACCTAAGCCAAGCTAACAGCTTGTACTTTTTCTCAGGCTGGTATCCCAGTTTCCGAGCCAATGCGATGGAAGCTGGATTTTGCGTATCACAGTTCCAGTATGTGCTAAAAC
>CAZLOC010000192.1:0-7477 GCA_964560935.1 uncultured Anaerolineaceae bacterium
ATGTTGGTCGGCGTGGTATAGTGCGCAACACTGCCGCGCGGCGACTCTTGAAAATTATCGGGCGGTAGCCAGTGGTCATTGGGGCCGGCAAATTGTTCAAAAAATGCCCAGGTGCGGCGCGCCAGGCGCAGAACTTGCCTGCGCTGAGTCTCCGAGAGCGGCATGGTGATGTGTGTCACGGGCTGGCTGATAACGTAGGCGATTTGTGGAGCGATGAGCCAGGCAACCAGCAGGGGCAATGCCACCCATAGCGCGGTTGGGTTGAAAAAGGCGATAGAAATCCCCAGCAGAGCGGTGAAAACCAAGGCCGCCGCCATCTCGCCCCAGGTTTCGTAACGCGCGTTCAATCCGAACGAGCGCGCCGCATTCGCCGCCGTTGTCCATTGCAACAGTTTTTTGCGCGCAATCAGCAAGCGCCCCAGCGTGGTGAGGATTGCGCCCAGCATCAGCAGGGCTTCATAAGGCAGAAAAAGAACGACAAGCGCCCAACGCGTGAGCGGGAGCCGGGTGGGTTCGAGAAGTTGTTTGAGCGTCAGCCGCCCGTGATTGTGCTTCCCTTGCCGGACAGTTTGCGCCGCAATCGGCAGGGCAGAAGGCAGCAGTGCCAGCAGAGTCCAGACCAGCGGCGAGCCGGGCAGGAACAGCCAGCCTGCGGCGAGCAGCGCCAGCAAGGTGGGCGGCAGGAGACTGCGGCGCAGGTTGTCGAAAACTTTCCAGAGATTGATGGGGGATAAGCGGTTGGGAGCCATCCCATTTTTTGTGTTAACGATGGGGAACAACCAGGGCAGCAACTGCCAATCGCCGCGGATCCAGCGGCGCAGGCGGCGGGTGTACACCAGGTAGCGCGCCGGGTACTCCTCGTACAATACTATGTCCGTGACCAGCGCAGCGCGTCCATATATCCCTTCAAACAGGTCGTGGCTGAGCAGGGTATTCTGGCGCACCTGACCCGCCAGGCTGCGCTCGAAAGCCGCGACATCATAAATCCCTTTGCCAACGTAACTGCCTTCGCCAAATAAATCCTGATACACATCCGAGACGGCGAAGGAATACAGGTCAAACCCGGCGTTCCCGGCGAAGATTTGCGAAAAGGGGGAACGGTTCGCACTGGTCGGCTTGATGGCCACGCGCGGTTGCAACACAGTATAACCAGCGACAACCGAGCGCCCGTCTGCGGCAAATTCGGCATGGTTAAGCGGGTGCGCCAGGGTGGCGATCAGCCGGTTGGCACTGCCCTGTGGCAGGGAGGTGTCTGCATCCAGTGTGATCACATATTTGACATCGGGTAGAATGCTCGCATCCCCAACCTGGGTTGTGTAGGCTGTTTCGCCCAGGTTGAGCAGCAGGCGATTGAAATCCGCCAGTTTGCCGCGCTTGCGCTCCCAGCCCATCCAGACCCCTTCAGACGGATTCCACTGGCGCTGACGGTGGAATAAATAAAAGGGCAGTACTTGCGCGTATTTTTTATTGAGATCTTCAGTGCCAGCACTTGCCAGCGCAAGCAGTTCTTCATCCTCTGGCATAGACTGTGTGGGAGCATCCCCGAAATCGGTCAGCAGGGCATAGGTCAGTTGCGGGTCGGGATTGGATAGATAATAGAGTTCCAACTCTTGCAGGAGATGGTTGAGTTCGTCGGCGCTTTCCAGCAGGGTTGGGACAACCACCATCGTGCGGTTGCCCGGTGGGATGCCCTCCGAAAAATCCATACGCGGCAGGCTTTGAGGCTTGATGCGGTGCGTCACATTCCAATTCACGAGTGTGATGGCAGCCTCTAAAGCCAATCCCAACCCAAGCACGCCGACAATGATGAGTTGGGCAAGCGAGCCGCCCAAAAGCGTGGCGTAGGTTAGCAGCCCAAAAACAAACAGCACAGAAAGGATGGCGATACTCCCCATGTACGTGACAGTGGGGACTGCGAGCAGTGCACGGCGGACACGAACACTTAATCCCGGCTGGTAGCGGATGCTGGCTTCGAGCGTCTTACGCCCCGCATCCCGCAGATAAAAGCCGACATGCGCTTGCCGCTCTGATGCATTGCTCCCCGCGTTGCGAGCGAGTTCAACTGCGGCGAGGGCGACTTCATCTTCGCTGAAGGTCGAGTAATGCGCCAGTTCCTCGACAACACTGCGATAACTGTTGCGGGTGTCAAAATCCATGCCCGCATAAATCTGTGCGGGGTCGTCGCGCAAAATCTGTTCCACCCGGCTGGTCTGCTCGAAGAAGGCTTTCCAATCTGTGGTGGAGAGCAAGCGCAGGCTGAGAAAACAGTTAGGAATAATGGCCTCGTTTGTCAGTGCCGGGGAAGCGAACTGGCTCGGGATTTCGCGAGGTAGTCCCGGTTCCAACGAGGCAGTCCCGGTTTCAGCACGGGGCACGGGGCTCAGGCTTTTCGGCGCGTCCATACCGGTCAGTTCGGCGGCAGCGTGGACAAGCCGCTCCAAAACTCCGATACGCAGCATGGTCGGCAGCGCCCACAACTCGCCGGTCGTCAGTGACGCAATGACTTGATAGAGATGGACAAAGCGCTTCACACGGCCCATATCGAGATGTGCTCCACTTGTCACAACCAGTTTTCGCGCAACGGCATAGATGCGCGGATAGCCCTCCAGGAGTCCGGTTGCGAGCTTGGGCAACTGGCGGTAGAAACCCGGCGGCATATCCTCACGGATCTGACGCAGAGTTCGTTCCACCATATAGTAATTATCCAGAAGCCAATCGCTCGCATAAGAGCGGGCCGGTTGCACTCTAGAAGCTGCTGCGAAATGCTGATAGGCATTTCGCAGCAGCTTCTCATAATCCTGAAAATGATCGAGGAGAGAAGGCCTGCGCCCGGAATGGCGAGAGCGCGCTGGCCTCTCTAAATGATCTTGTTCTAACATACGACTGGATCGGACAAGGGGCATGCGCTAGTGCCCCTTTTGTTCTCTTGTGGATGTCTCATCATTAGTTTGCTCAATCTCTACTGGTCACTGGCGTTCTTGCTTGACGCTACCTTTTCCTTGATCCTCTCCAATATCTCCCTACTTCTTCGTATCTCTAAATCCGGATGACCCACGCGATCGCAAATATTTACCACCTTCATTAATACTTCTACTGCGTCGTCGTATCGTTCCATACCTTCGTAAAGCAAAGCAAGGTGATACAACGCCGTGGTTGCATTCATCTCATCGCCGACCTTTTCTAGGATATTCAGGCTGCGCTGGAAGTAATCAACGGCTTTTTTGGAGTCCCCCTTGTGCTTGTACAGGAATCCCAGGTTATTAAAGACGGTGGCCATCCCATGCTCATCGCTCATCTTTCCCAGGATATCCAGGCCGCGTTGGAAGTACCCGTCGGCCTCCTCCCATTTCTCTTTGTCCCTATACAGAAAGCCCAGGTAGCTGTAGGTGTTAGCTATCCCACGCTTATCTCCAACTTTCTCCAAAATCTCCAGGCTGCGTTGGAAGCACTCGTAGGCCTCCTCCCACTTTTCCCAATCCGTGTACAGGAAGCCCAAGTTGTTGAAAGTAGCCGCCATCCCACGTTCATCGCCATTCCTCTCCAAGATCTCCAGATTAAACCGAAAGTACTTATCGGCCTCTTCCCATTGATCTTTATCCTTGTACAGGAAGCCTAAGTTGTTGAAAGTAGCGGCCATCCCACGCTCATCACCTGCCTTCTCCAGAATCTCCATACTATGCTTAAAGCACTCAATTGCTTTTTCCCATTCTCCCTTGTCCTTGTACAGTAGTCCCTGATTGTTGAAAATATCCGCCATCCCACGCTCATCGTTCACCCTCTCCAAGATCTCCAGGCTGCGCTGGAAGCACTTATCGGCCTCTTCCCATTGATCTTTATCCTTGTACAGGAATCCCAAGTTGTTGAAAGTAGCGGCCATCCCACGCTCATCACCCGCCTTCTCCAGAATCTCCAGACTGTGCTTAAAACACCCAATAGCCTTGTCCCACTCCCCCTTGTTCTTGTACAAGAAGGATAGATGGTCTGCTAACGTTTTTGCCAGGTTGGTAGACATCAGTTCCCGTTCTCCCTCTAACGCCTCCCATATCTTCAGTGCCTTTTCCCAATCACCACATAACCAGGCCAGTTCCCCCTCGGAGAACCGGATCCAGGGCCGATTGCTTACACTTAGGTTAACCGCCTGCTCATCGGCAAGACCAAGCAGCAGATCAAATGTACTTAACTGATAGAGCTGACTTGCTCTATTAACTAGGTTGATAAATAGACCTATTCCGCGCCCCTCATCAGCAACCAACAGGTGGTACATTTCCTCACGTTCCCACTCGGCGCGTTGCTCTTCGGATAGTTCATCTTTCTGCAACTTGTCTGCATAATAAGCTGCCATCATTCCGCTTAATTCCTGAAAATTCTGGAGGAGTTCAGTATTCTCCCGCCAGTCACGCAGCAGCCGGTTACGTACGTTCTTGTCGTAAACGTAGCCGCGGTTGCCGCGACTTATGAAGGCCAACTCTGCCAGTTCGGCCAGAATTGCCCCTGTTCGCTCCGCAGGCTCACGCCCCTCGTCACGCAGCCAGGCCAGAATCTTCTCATCGAACCAGTGAGGGATAGCGCAGAAGTAGATGGCATCAGCCACGTCGGGCTTTTTACTGTCTATCAGCTCGTCTATAATCAGACCTAGGGCCTTCTGTTCACTCGTCTTTGGCGTGATACGCATTAACCGCTTACTCATAGTTTCACCTCCGCCATACCTCGCAGATTTTTGACCACCATGCCCATAAAGAGCGGATTTCCGCCTCTGGAGACCTTCCAGCAGAACTCAGCCTGCTCATCCGTAAGTGTAACACCCACTTTTTGAGCGTAGATCTTGAGGTTCTCCACGCTCATAGGTGGTAGACTGTCAATCAGGTACGCACACTCTTCCCACTCTGCTCTTTCAATCTTGGGCCAACGGCGCCCTGCAGTCACAATCATTACGCCTTTGAGATCATCTCTTTTTACTGGCAACAGCAGGGTGTTCAACAGCCAATCTTCTTCCTCCACTCTGATATCCTCGAAGCTGTCAAAGAGACAAACTATGCCTCCTTTCTTCTCCGCAAAGTCGCCTAGGTCAGCAAGAAAGGCGCGGTTCAGGCTTTCCTTCATATAGCGCTGGCGCAAGTCATCGTGGGTCAAACTAACCCCCGCCAAAATCTGGGTCAAGTTGCGCGGCGATAGGCCTAATTGGTCACACATCACACGGGCCAGAGTGAAGTGAGGGTTGTCATACGGTTGCCCACGGAAGTCTATCCAGCACCAGGGAGTGCCTTTCTTTTCACAGTGAAAGCGCACCATATGCAAAAGACTTGTCTTCCCGCACATGCCCGAGGCCTGAACGAACATCAAGCGCTTCTCGGACGAATGGTCTAACATCCCCCTGAAGGAACCTTGCTCTTTCTCGAAGTCAACGAGTTCCTCGGTGGAAACAGATTGTATCGGCTTAGAATTAGCTGGCTCCAGTGGAACCGAAGGATCCGGCCACTTGAGGATGATCGGCTTTTGTGGAGAAAACTCGAATGTCCTGTCAAAAGCGGCAACCCGCTTGATCTCCTCGCAGATCTTGACTAATTCTTCGTCCCGCTTCGCGCTAGACAGTTTACTTAGCGGCCTGTTGGGATTGTGGGCAGCCTGATAATCCGCAATCGCGGTTTCCTTGTACATACAGGGCTTGACAGCAACCCATAAGATGATCAGGCCTTCTTGCTCGGCTGCTTTCTGTAATTCTGGTAGCTCATGCTTGGCAATGAAATCCGAAGCTAGAAACTCTGGGCTTACCAATAATACCGCTACCCTAGCCGAGGCCAAGGCTTTTTTGATTTCATCGTACCACTTGGTGCCGCTCCTAATCTGCGTGTCGTCCCAGATCGTAATCGCGCCCATCCGCACGATTGGTTTCAACATAGTATGGAGTTGGTCCAGCCACCTTTTGTCCTTGTGACTATAACTAATAAAAACATTAGTGCGTTGCTGGGGCAATCGAACTGATGTTGTACTGGAGTTAGTATCCATATTCAACTTCCATAGTCAAAGTCCGTAGCACGGAAACAGAATGGCGCAATTCCATCGGCGATTCTACCGTGCCCTCCTTGATCTGGCGACATGCATATTCACTCAGGCTTGTCAATGTCTAACCAGTTCCCTTGTTACCATATCAATCCGACTTGTTTCTTGTCTTGCGGGCAGGTCTTGCACAATCAACAACGGCACTTTTCCGTACAGGATGAAATTAATGACCATGCTGCCATACGGCCATTGGTTTCTCCCCGAATAACCGTGTGCGTTCATTGCTACCATGTCGATGTGTTCCTGTTCCACCAGTCCATGCAGCGCTACGGCCGCATTGTCACTGGTGATCAGGTGGGTTTGTACATCAATGCCATCCAGATGCGAACGCGATTTCACCTGTTCGAGATAACGTATGGCTTCTTCTCGATTACGTGCTACAACGCGATTGGATAAATCGATATCTTCGGGCGCCGGAGGCATGTGGCGCGCCATTTCTGGCGTTTTCACGACATGTAGGATGTGAGTCCTGGATTTGTGAAAACGAGCCAGCAGTGTAATCAGTGGCAGAGCATATTCTGCCCGCCGGGAACCATCCAGCGGTACCAGAATTTGCCTGTAGGGTTGTTCCTTCAATTCGCTGACTGCTGGTTGATGCGCCCGTACGATCAGTACCGACGTTGGCGCGCTAAGAATGATCTTTTGCGCCACGCTGCTGATTCCCCATTGGCTTACCCCGCTGCGTCCATGGCTGCTCAGAATGATTAATTTCACCCCCTGACTTTGAGCAAATTCAGTGATCGATTCAGCTACCAGTCCTTCCAAGACGGTTGCATCGATCCGCAACTGGGATTTTATAAGTCGCGCGCTGATCTTTTCTAGGTACAGCTTCGCTTCAGCTTTCTTGATTTGCCAGTTTAATAGATCGAATAATTGTGCGGATCCGTTCGCTCGGTTCTTCTCCAGCACGCGCAGCAGAATCACTTTCGCATTGAAAGCTCGGGCGATCGCGACTACGTGCGGCAAGACGCATTCGGCGAGCAGGGAACCATCCAGTGGGACAAGAATAGGATCGAACATGGTTCATACCCTCGATTCTTTCATGCTGCCAAATTTAGTCGGATTAAGTATTATTGCTTTTTGCATAATTCTCTGAACTTGCTTGTACCGTTTGCCTCGAAAATGACGGGGTTTTGGTTCAGATATTTACGCAGTACTCTGTAGAATACTCAATCAACTGAGTGGTGGCCAGTATTGATGATGTGACTGGGTTGGGGAGTCATCTCGCGTATGCGAATGGAATTAAGCAGTGCTGTGGAATGTTACGATATAGGGGTTTTGTAACGCACCTGGCAGAAATGAGTCTTCCAACCGTAAGCGGTTTGGCCTACTTATATCAGTATACTCTACTTTGTTGTTATTGATGGTTTAGCAGGCCAGGAGATAACAGAATGACATAAAAAACTCATGCAAATTGCAT
>CAZLOC010000193.1:0-7472 GCA_964560935.1 uncultured Anaerolineaceae bacterium
TCAATTTGAAACAATACGAAGTCTGGTTTGTGACCGGCAGTCAGCATCTCTATGGCCCGAAAACGCTTGAAATCGTAGCCGAGCATTCGCGCGAGATCGCCGGGTTTTTGAACGCATCAACACATGTTCCGGTGCAGGTGACATTCAAGCCAGTATTGACCACGCCTGAAGCGATTCGTGAACTGTGCCTGGATGCCAACTCAGCCAAAACTTGCATTGGGCTGATCACCTGGATGCACACCTTTTCACCTGCCAAAATGTGGATTGCAGGATTGAACCTGCTCAGGAAGCCATTCCTGCACTTGCATACCCAGTACAACCGTGAGATTCCCTGGGCTGAGATCGACATGGATTTCATGAATCTGAACCAGGCCGCCCATGGCGACCGGGAATTCGGCTTCATCGGTAGCCGCATGAGACTCAACCGCAAGGTGGTTGTCGGTCACTGGGGGGATGAGGATGTGCAAGCTGAAATCGGCATCTGGACGCGCGCAGCTTGTGCCTGGGCTGACTGGCAGGGTGCAAAAATTGCCCGTTTTGGCGACAACATGCGCGATGTGGCTGTCACCGAAGGGGATAAGGTCGAAGCACAGATTCGGCTTGGATACGATGTCTACGGTTTTGGGGTGGGTGATTTGGTCCGGGCTGTGAACGAAGCCTCCAGTAGCGACATCCAGAAGATGGCAGAAGCTTATCTGGATGAATACGATGTTATTCCCACACTCCAGCCGGGTGGAGAAAGATACGATTCACTCCTCGAAGGCGCGCACATCGAGGTCGGTATGCGCAATTTCCTGGAGGCAGGTAACTTCAAGGCTTTCACCACCACCTTCGAAGATTTACATGGACTGGCCCAGTTACCGGGGCTGGCGGTGCAGCGCCTGATGCGCGATGGTTATGGCTTTGGCGCCGAGGGGGACTGGAAGACATCTGCGCTGGTACGCGCCATGAAGGTAATGGGGGCTGGTGTAAAAGGTGGCGTCAGCTTTATGGAGGACTACACCTATCATTTCAGCGCCTCGGGAGATAAAGTGCTGGGTGCGCACATGCTTGAAATTTGTGAATCGATTGCGGCCACCAAACCCAAACTGGAGATTCTGCCGCTCTCGATTGGCGGCAAGGCCGACCCGCTGCGCCTGATTTTTGATGCGAATACAGGGCCAGCTATCGGTGCTTCGATTATGGACATGGGTCAGCGGTTCCGATTGGTTGCGAATGTTGTGGATGTCGTTCCGACAGATGCACCGCTTCCGAAGCTACCAGTTGCGCGCGCATTCTGGTCCCCACGTCCCAATCTAAAAATCGCCGCAGCGGCCTGGATTTATGCGGGCGGTGCACATCACACCAGTTTTAGCTTTTCCGTCACCGCCGATCATTTGCGGGATTTTGCCGATATGGCCGGAATCGAGTTCCTGCTGATCGATGAAACCATAGATCTGGAAGAGTTCAAGAAAGAACTGCGCTGGAACGATTTGTATTATCAATTGAACAGGAGCTTGTAAGATTACGCTGTGCCCTGAGGCAAAACGGGAATCGAATCATCATTATTACTTGAAACGGAGAAATAATGCGTGCTAAGGCTTTTATCCCCTTTCTCATCTTGGCCAGCTTGCTGCTGACCGCCTGTGGCGCACCCGCTTCGATCCCGCCCTCTGAGCCTGTAACATCCCCGCAGGGGGCTACCGATACTCCGGAATGGTTCGATTTTGAACTGACCGATGTGCAAACCAGCGAGACCTTTACCATGAACGACTTTGCCGGGAAAGTCGTGCTGGTTGAAACCATGGCCATGTGGTGCCCCAACTGCATCGCCCAGGCAAATGAAGTGAGAAGCCTGCACGAGATGCTTGGAAACCCTGACGATTTGGTTTCAGTCAGCCTGGACGTTGATGTGAACGAAGATGCCGCATCACTTAAGGAATATGCGGAGGGATATGGCTTCGAATGGCACTATGCTATTGCTCCCCTTGAAGTTGCTCGTGCGCTCGGCAACCTGTACAGCGCACAGTACCTGAATCCGCCCCTATCACCCATGCTGATAATCGACCGAGACGGCGATGTACACCAGTTGGAATATGGCAAAAAGACCGCCAAAGCGCTTCAAAAAAGCCTCGAACCTTTTATGAACCCTTAATCAGTTAGAAGGAACATAGCATGTTGACCAAGCTGCGAAATATCTTGCGCATGACCTGGGGACAAGTCCAGGCTTCAACAGTAGCCGGGTTTCCTAAACTAAGCGGCGCCGAACTGGCAAGATCATCCTGGGCAAAACCGGTTGAATCCTACGCA
Organism: uncultured Anaerolineaceae bacterium; assembly: GCA_964560935.1. Taxonomy (GTDB): domain Bacteria; phylum Chloroflexota; class Anaerolineae; order Anaerolineales; family Villigracilaceae; genus JAABUE01. The sequence goes on from CAZLOC010000193.1 coordinate 2,290, forward strand.
GATGTCCCCGATGTTTACAAAGAATTCTTTGATCCCCTTCTTGCGGATGGACGAGCATTTCCCTATACGGTTCTCACTCCATCCCATGAGAGATTTATTCACAAAACCTCAGAGAAACTCATCTGCAGTTCCGACCACGAAATTTATGTCCTGGAGAGGAACGGAAACACATTCGAGGCGCAATGCTACCCCTTTGAAGGGATCAGCTACATTGAATTTAGAACCGCCCTGTTAGCCTCCAGCATCAAAATATGCGGGATGACGAGCCAGGGTACCCATGTTGTATCCATACTCAAATTTAATTCGGTAACCGATTATTTGTTTACGCCAATCTTGAGAAGAGCGCGGCTTGCCACAATAGATTCCAGGGATCTAGTCCGGAGTTCGACATCAGAACAGTTTGATAACCTGGTCAAGGTCAATTATAAGTTCATGAACTACGCAAAGCATAGTTTATTAGAAGGAGAAAAAGTTATCCACTCTATTTTGCAACCCGAAATACGAGAAAGTATGATGACAGTTCTGGGTAAAACATACTATAGGACAGTCTCTCCTACTCACATGAGTATCTTGACCGATCGCGAGTTGATTTTGATACGGGAAGAGACAGTGCGGAGAAAAGAAGACAAGTACGGTGGAATATGGGATTACATCCCGTTAAGTAAAATCATATCCCTTTCCTCGAGCGAGAAAGCTGACAACTTGTTAGTCCTAACCGTCCAGCTACCCGAAAATACTGGTTTTGAATTCCTATTTCAGATTTCTGCAAGGGGAGAAATCAATCAACTACTAAGCCGATTCAAAGAATTACCACTGGTTGACAAACTAATTTGATTGATCATAAAGTCAAAATGCCCATGTTAGAATAAAGGACAAAGAACATCAAATCGTTTCAAAACACTTTGGATCTTAATTGCCCCTCCTAATTAGTTTTCGGTGCAAAACGCGGAGCGAGCGCATTTCTCCGTGATTTGCCCATCGCACCTTTCCAATTGATCAGGTTCTTGCTGCGACCTTGCGGCCGATTGTCATCAGGTTGGCGGCGATCACGCCCAAACCGATCCATTTTTCGAAGCCATCTTGGTCATGATCTCGGCAGCGGTTCAGTTCATAGCGCCGTTTGAGCACGCTAATGCGTCCTTCGACACCGACATGCCACTTGCGGCCACGCACGAACCAGGGTTGTCTTTCATGCTGCCGACGCTCTGCGGATCTTCTGCCTGGCTGGGGTAAGATCACGTGTTGGACGCCGCGCTCTTGAGCCTGGCGCTCGTTGTCGGGAGAATGCACACCACGATCACCACTGGCTTGCCGTGGTGGTTTCCCAAAGCGTTCGATATGGTGATCCAAGCCAGGCAGCCATTGGCGGTCATCGTTGGGGTTGCCTTCCAGCACTTTCCAGCGGGTGACAATACCGCCATCCACTTCGTCCAGCCAGACCTTGTGCCCGTACTCGGTCGGCTTGTGCGCCTTGTTGCGCCGGATGATGTCAGTATGGGGCTCGAAGATACTCACGATCTTCTCGGAAGCCGGCACTTTTTCTTGGTGCAGCACGCGCCGGACGGCTTGAGCAACCACCTGCTGTGCCCTGGGAATGAAGGTCTCCAGCGTCTGGGCCAGTTTCTGCGCTTGGTGAGCAGCCTGCTTTTGCAGAACCGGCAACACCTGCTGTGCTTGTTCGAGCGTGACTTCGGCAGCCCGGATCAGCTTCCGATAGGCCGTTTTACCTTCCTTTTGGGCATGCTCCCCGCCCCGGCGCATTGCTTCCCCAACCAAGCGGGCCAGACGACGCACGCTGCGGATGCGATTACGGAAGACTTCTTGACCCACCGCGGCTTGTTCAGCCAGGACTTGTTTTGCCCGGCTGAGGGTGCGCCCCAAAACCTTGACGCTGTCGGCCAACAAACTGCCATCACTGGGTGGGTGGATGTTTGTCTCCACTACCGTCCCATCCGTGCGTAACTTGCGACCACGTGTCACTTTCAGTTGACGGGCAAGCTCTGTCAAGCGTCCGTTGAACTGTTCCAGCGTCTCCGGCTGAACCAACGCCGTCCAGCGGATCAGCGTTGTATCATCGGGCGCATCCTGCAAATATACCCGGCAAAACTTGCGTAGCACCAAACTATCTCGTACCTGGTACTCGGTCTGCTCATAACTCAACCGATACAATCGCTTGATCGCCAGCATGCGTAGGATCACTTCCACCGGCGTCGAGTTCCTGCCAGTCACTTCCGTCTGAGGAAAACGCTTGGCAAGGTCATTCCTGATCAATTGGTAAAGTTCTTCGTCATCCAACAGCCGGTCGATTTCGGCCAGTACGGGATCCATTTCGTTGGTGAGCTTGAGAATGCTTTCAAAAATCTTGTCAGTTTCGTACCTGTCCTGTAACATTGTGGGTGCCTCCGCGGTTTGAGTTTGGTTTAGGCACCTAACTTCTACCAAAGAGGCATTTCCTTTGTCAATTGCTCAACTCGCGGTGCGTTTCGCACCAGAAACTAATTAGCAATAGTAATTGAACTAAGGATGGTAAAAAGGGATGACAGAACTCTACCAGAACTGCGCAGCGCTCTGGGACATGGATGGCGTGCTTGTTGACACCGGAGATTTCCATTTCTCAGCCTGGAAGCAAACATTTGAACAATTAGGCATTCCTTTTGATAAGGAAGATTTCAGGGAAACTTTTGGTATGAATAATGTTGGAATTTTGGAATGGGTATATGGGAGAAAACTAGAGTCAGAAGAAATTTCCCGAATCAGTGACAAGAAGGAAACCCTTTTTCGAGAATTAATAAAGGGAAAGGCAGAACTACTGCCTGGAGTTCTAAATTGGTTAAGACAATTTCAAGCCTGGGGTATCAAACAAGCAATTACCTCTTCCGCCCCTCCTAAGAATATCGAAGTTTTAGTCGCGGAGTTGAAGATCGAAGATTTTTTCGATGCAATAGTTTCGGGATTCGACCTGCCTGGAAAACCCAACCCCGACGTATTCTTGAAAGCGGCAAATACTTTACAGATGCACCCCAAAAATTGCATCGTCATTGAGGATGCTATAGCAGGAGTTGAAGGTGCAAAAAGGGCGGAGATGAAATGCATCGCTGTCACTACTACAAATCCTGCCGGCAAATTAGCGAAAGCGGATTACATCGTTGAGCATTTGGGGAAAATGAGCAGGGATGATTTTTTATCCTTAATTGCGTAATTATCAACCCCAGCGATTTTGGCCGGTACTTCCGAGCTTCATCCAATTTATAGAATTGACGTACTTCCGCCACAGGCATATCGGAATTGCAGACGATACTTCCCTCAAAGCGGATTCGCTACCGTTCTCTCGCCACCTGTACCCGCTCCCGTATCGAAGCGGATGACTCGTCCAGATGATCACTGCTCAACTTTTCGTAGTCCACGCGCGGAATTTCAATGTGGCTATCGAAGCGGTCAAGCAGATGAATATATTAATGTTGCTATCTTTGGTAGGGGGTTAGTACAAATCAAAAATGCCCGCATTCAAGGGCAGCCTAATTCCCGTTGAAAGGGAATAGCACTTTCTTTTGCGCTCCTAGCGTTGTATCCGCGCCGAGCCGCCTTTGGCGAATGCCCGCACCTGTTCCACGGTTGCCATGGTCGTATCTCCCGGGAAGGTCGTCAGCAACGCCCCGTGTGCCCAGCCCAGGTCCACCGCTTCCTGTTCCGCTTCACCGGTCAGCAACCCGTAGAAGAAGCCAGATGCGAAGCCGTCCCCGCCGCCGACCCGGTCATGGATATGCAGTTCGCAGGTTGGGGATTGGTACGTCTGCCCATCAATCCAGGCCACTGCACCCCATGAGTGATGGTTGGTCGCGTGGACTTCGCGCAGGGTGGTGGCAACAATCTTGACATTTGGAAATTTCTCCACAACTTTGTCAATCATGCCAAAGAAGGTACTGGGGTCGAGTTTGTTTTTGGCCGCGACCTCCGGACCGGGGACACCCAAACCCAACTGCAAATCCTCTTCGTTGCCGACCAGCACATCCACATTCTCCACGATGCGGCGGACAACCGAAACAGCTTTCTCCTGCCCACCCCAGATGTTCCACAGCTTGGCGCGGTAGTTCAGGTCGAACGAGACCACCGCCCCGGCGGCTTTGGCAGCCCTCATCCCCTCGATGATGACTTCTCCCGTTGTCTCGGACAAGGCAGCGAAGATGCCCCCGCTGTGGAACCAGCGCACGCCGCCTGCAAAGATGACATCCCAGTCGAAGTCGCCGGGCTTCAGTTGAGCCGCGGCTTCGTTCGAGCGGTTGTAGAACACGACCGGAGCGCGCACACCGAAGCCTCGGTCACTATAGACCGTTGCCATGTTGGGGCCGTTGACGCCGTTGTGCTTGAACTGCTTGTAGAACGGTTTGACGCCCATCGCGCGCACACGCTCGGTAATCAGCTCGCCGATGGGATAATCGACCATGGCAGTGACGATGCCGGTGTTCAGGCGGAAGCAGTCGGCCAGGTTGGCGGCACAGTTGAACTCTCCGCCGCTGACGTGGATCTGGCACTCGGTCGCCTTGCGGAAGGGGATGATGCCCGGGTCGAGACGATGCACCAACGCGCCGAGCGAGACGAAGTCCAGGGCGGCTGCGGGGTTGAGGTTGAGTCCGTATTTCATGTTGCTCCTTATAAATTCTTTTGTACACGGACTTGACGGATCACATGGACTTTCACGGTTTTTTCTTAAGATTATCCGCGTTCATCCGCAAATCCGTGTAATCCGTGTACGGGTTTTAGAGGGTGGTTACTGCCATTCCGTATGGAACGTCCCCTCGCGGTCCACGCGTCGGTAGGTATGGGCACCAAAATAATCACGCTGGGCCTGGGTCAGGTTGGCGGGCAGGCGTGCGTTGCGATAGGCGTCGAAATATGCCAGTGCAGAACTGAAGGCCAATGCAGGAATGCCGTTCTCCGCCGCCAGCGCCACCACCTTCCGCAAAGCAGCCTGGCGAGCGTTCATCGCTTTGGCAAATTCGGGGTCGATCATCAGGTTGGGTAAATCCGGATTACGCCTGTACGCCTGACGAATATCGTTCAGGAAACGGGCGCGGATGATACAGCCGCCGCGCCAGATGCGGGCGATTTCACTATAGTTCAGGTTGTAGGCATATTCCTGGCTGGCCAGCCGCATCAGAGCAAAGCCCTGAGCGTAAGAGCAGATC
>CAZLOC010000194.1:0-7465 GCA_964560935.1 uncultured Anaerolineaceae bacterium
GTAAACCGAGATTTCCGCCGCGGCCTGTTGACCGAACAGGAGAAGAACGAACGCGAGATCAATATCTGGCAGGCAACCACAGACCGCGTTTCTGACGCTGTCAGAAAGCACATGGACCCGGATGGCAATCTGGCAACCATGGCGAACTCAGGTGCAACAAAAGGTGGGTATTCCACGATTTCGCAGCTGGCTGGTATGCGCGGTTTGATGGCAGACCCCTCCGGGCGCATTATTCCGTTCCCGATCCGTTCGAACTTCCGTGAAGGTCTGACCGCCATGGAATACTTCATGTCGACGCATGGCGCTCGCAAGGGTTTGGCTGACACGGCTCTGCGTACCGCAGATGCCGGTTATCTTACTCGCCGTCTGGTGGACATCGCCCAGGATATCATCATCAACGAGCATGACTGCGCCACCAAGGATGGTATCTATATTCGCAAATCAGACGATGTAGCAGGCCAATCGATGTCTAGCCGTTTGTATAGCCGCTTGCTGGCTGAACGCGTGATTGATCCCAAGACTGGCGAGGTGATCGGCGAGTTCGACGATACCATCGACCATGACATGGCGCGCAAGATCGCCCAGACCGGTATCGAGGAAGTCAAGGTGCGTTCCCCATTGACATGCGAGCTAACCCATGGCATTTGCGCAAAATGCTATGGCATCGATCTGGGTCGAGGCGACATGGTTTCACTTGGCTCTGCAGTCGGCATTGTGGCTGCCCAATCCATTGGCGAGCCGGGCACGCAGTTAACCCTGCGTACTTTCCACACTGGTGGCGTTGCCGCCGGCGGCGCAGACATCACGACCGGTCTGCCCCGTGTAGAGGAGCTTTTTGAAGCTCGTAAGCAACCCAAGGGTGAAGCCGTGGTTGCTGAGATCAACGGTATTGTGCGCATCATGCAATCCGAACGTTATGCGGACCTACGCGAAATCACGATCGAGCATAGCGAGCTGGTCAGTGACACCTATGACGTTCCTGAAGATTGGAAGTTTGCGGTCAAGAGCGAAGACGAAGTCAAAATGGGAGATGTGCTGGTCACCAAAGACGATGCCACCATCGCTGCCCAGCACGGCGGACGCGTGCGCGTAGAGAAGAAAGCGCGCCAGGTGATCGTAGCCTATGACCAGACTGAGGAAAAGACCTACGATATCCCGACCACAGCACGCCTGCTGGTCAAAGATGGTGCGCACGTGGAAGCTGGCCAACCGTTGACTGAAGGCTCACTCAACCCGCACCGCGTGCTGCGCATCCAGGGTCGCGAGGCCTGCCAGATGTACCTGCTACGTGAAGTGCAGAAGGTGTACCGCTCGCAGGGCCAGAACATCCATGACAAGCATTTCGAAGTCATCACACGCAAGATGTTGAGCAAGGTGCAAGTCACCCGCCCCGGCGATACCAAATACCTGCCCGGTGACGCGGTAGACAGGCTTGAGATCCGGCGTGTGAACGAGCAGATGCTGGTCGAAGGCAAGCAAACGGCAAAATTCGTCGAAATCCTGCTGGGCGTGACCAAGGCCTCTCTGTCCACCGACTCGTTCCTCTCGGCTTCCTCGTTCCAGCACACCATCAAAGTGCTGGCGCAGGCGGCCATCGCTGCGAGCACCGATCCGCTCTTTGGCCTGAAGGAGAACGTCATCATCGGCAAACTGATCCCCGCTGGTACGGGCTTTACGGAAGGCCGTTTCACAGCGTTGGAAACCGATGACGAGACTGGTTCCTCTCCCTGGACTGAGATTTCAGCAGATGCCACTGCGGCGGACTGACGCTTCATAACCCGAATCAAAAAAGGACGGCTAGCTGGCCGTCCTTTTTGATTCAGCTCACTTACGCATCTTTCCAGGCCCCGGCCTGCTCCCGCTAAAAAGATTACCTCAGCCCTGATCCTTTTTCTTGCGGAACAGGAAAAAGGGCACCAGCATGATCGGGACCGAAATGCAAATCCCTGCCAGAGTTCCCAGGCCAAACATCCCGCCGATGGACGACAGCGCCACCTGTTCGTTTGATATGACCTTTGTGCTGCCATCCGCAAAGGTGCAGGTGATCTCCACCGTGTGCCCATACGTGCCGCTCGGACTGGTTGTCGTCTGTGTGGATGCACCTTCCTCCACCGAATTCGCCACTGCACCGGGACAATACACAGCTACTGTGATCTTGTCACTCAAGCCGGGTATGGCAAACAACGTCGGCCCAAGCATGAACGTGGAGCCGAAAATCACGCCACACGCAACCATCCCGGCGATCAACCAACCGATCCCGCGCGCTGTCCAAACCGATTTTGTAGAATTCAGTTTCATACAATAAAGCCTCCAGATAGAGATAATTTGACCGATTCTATCCACTTCGGTAATGCGCTGAAATCACCCTTTCGGATGCCCGGCCTGTAACACAATATGGATGTCGTGCGCGCAGGGCCGGAAATATGAATGTCGCCCTACAAAGTAGAATAGACTTGACGCTTTCCCCCTTCTCACTTAAGATAGGCGCGGGTATAGAACATTAATTCGCCCTCACCTACCCCTCCCGCCCCTACGGGGCACCCTCCCCTTCCTCTCCCATTGGCAGAGGAAGGGGAGGGAAGGGGTGGGGTTGGTGAGGGAATTCTGGAGTAACAATGGAACTTGGCCTGGTAAAGAAAATAGACATCGATCAGGAGATGCAGCAAGCGTACCTCGATTACGCCATGAGCACCATCGTGGCGCGCGCGCTGCCAGATGCCCGGGACGGGCTCAAACCTGTGCACCGTCGCATCTTATATGCGATGTACGACATGGGCATACGCGCCGACTCGCCTTACAAAAAATCCGCCCGTATCGTGGGCGAAGTGCTGGGTAAATATCACCCGCACGGCGACTCGGCCGTGTACGAAGCTATGGCGCGCATGGCGCAGGATTTTTCTATGCGCACGCTGCTGGTGGATGGACAGGGCAACTTCGGTTCAATCGATGGCGACCCGCCGGCTGCCATGCGTTACACCGAAGCGCGCCTGGCTCCGCCCGCCCTCGACATCCTGACTGACATCGGCAAGAACACGGTCGATTTTGTTCCCAATTTCGACGATACACTGACCGAACCCACCGTACTGCCTGCCTCCATCCCCAATCTGCTGGTCAACGGCGCGACGGGTATCGCCGTGGGCATGTCCACTTCCATTCCGCCGCACAACCTGGGTGAAGTGGTGGATGCGCTGGTCTACATGCTCGAGCGCTGGGAAAAGCTGGATGACATCTCCGTCGGGCAGTTGATGAATTTCGTGCAGGGACCGGACTTCCCCACAGGCGGGGTCATCCTCCAGCAGGCGGGCGAAGAGGGTCTGGAAGCAGCTTACGGGTCCGGACGTGGACGCGTGAGCACCCAGGCCAAGGTCCATATCGAGGAAATGGAGCGCGGCAAATCGCGCCTGATCGTCACCGAATTGCCGTACATGGTCAATAAGTCGAGTTTGATAGAGCGTATCGCTTCGTTGGCGCGCGATGGCGTCATCGATGGCCTGACCGATCTGCGCGACGAATCCGACCGCCATGGTATGCGCATCGTCATCGAGTTGACGAAAAACGTCGAGCCGCAAAAGGTGCTGGCTGAACTGTACAAACGCACGCCCATGCAATCTACGTTCAGCATCATCCTGCTGGCGCTGGTAGACGGCGAGCCGCGCATGCTCTCGTTGAAGCAGGCCTTGCGCGTCTATATCGAGCACAGGCTGGTGGTCATCAAGCGACGCGCCGGATATGATCTGGATAAAGCCAGAGAGCGCGCGCACATCCTGGAAGGATACCTGGTCGCGCTCAAGAACGTGGACGAGGTCATCAAGCTCATCCGCAACGCACCGGACGTTGAGACTGCTCGCGCCAAACTGATGAAACGTTTCAAGCTGACGGAGGTTCAGGCCAACGCGATCCTGGAGATGCAGTTGCGCCGCCTGGCCGCGCTAGAGCGCAAGAAGATCGAGACCGAGTACAAGGAGATGGTGGCGCTCATCAAGGAACTGGAAGGGCTGCTCAAATCGCCGAAGAAGATGCGCCAGATGGCCGCAGAGGAATTGCTAAGGGTTAAGGCCGCTTACGGCGACCGCCGCCGCACGCAGATCGTCAGCCTGCGCAAAGGCAAAGCGGTCAAATCGCTGACCGCCAGCGACCTGCTGCCTGAGCAGACCGTGTGGGTGGGCGTGACCGTCGATGGACTGGCCTCGCGCACGCGCGACGAGAAAACGCCGCGCCCCAGCGGCAACGACGCGCCGCGTTGGCTGGTGAAAGCCTCCACAACGGATACGCTTTATTTGGTTTCCGAAAGCGGGAAGGCTGCGGCAGTGGCCGTGCATACTATGCCACAAGCGGACAAACTCGGCGATGGCACGCCCTGGCATAAGGTCTCGCCGCTGCGCGAAAGTGACAAACTGGCTGCGGTCTTTACGCTGCCATCCCGAAGATCGACATTGCCGGATGAAACTTACGCATTTACCATAACGCGGGGCGGCATGGTCAAGAAGTCGCTGGCCGGCGAGCTGCCGGGACCCTCTGCGCAAACATTTACGCTAGTCAAGGTCAATGATGGAGATACGCTCGGCTGGGCCTTGTTGACGGATGGCACGAAAGAGATCGTAATGGCCGTTTCCAGCGGATTCGGAATCAGATTCAAAGAAGATGACGTGCGCCCGATGGGGTTGGTGGCCGCAGGCGTGAACGGCATCAAGCTGGGGGTGGGCGATGAAGTGGTCGGCGCAGACGTGGTACCCGATAAAGGCGAGATTTTCCTGATTGCATCCGATGGTAAAGCCAAGCGCGTGCCGGTTAAAGATTTCCCCACGCAGGGACGTTATGGCCGTGGTGTGATCACCTGGGTGCTGCCGAAAGGCGTTACGCTGGCGGGATTGGCAAGCGGCAAACCCAATCACGTTGCCACTGTGCATCTGCTCAAAGCCGCACCGAAATCCACCCGCCTGGATGCCGCCCCGGTCCGCAAGCGTGCGGCCGTGCGCGGCGAAACTGCGGTGGATGTAAAAGCGGGCGATGCAGTGCTGGCCGTGGTGATGGGCTGGGAAGTGGAGAATTACGTAAAGCTGATGGAGGGGAAGCCTGCGAAGAAGGCTCCAGCGAAAAAGAAAGCGCCTGCGAAGAAGAAGTGACTTCTTGAGCAAGACCTCCGAGTTTTTACCCCCTCCACTTCGTTGCGGGGATACTTCGCAAGAACTCGGAGGTCTGTTGGATAAAATATATGCCCCGTAGAATCACCCCATTCGCACCTGATTGTTATTATCACATCTATAATCGCGGCAATAACCGTCAGACCATTTTCTTTGAAACTGACAATTACCTTTATTTTCTGCGTGGGGTCAAGAAATACTTGCTGCCAGTTGCAGATATGATTGCGTATTGCCTGATGCCAACACATTATCATTTGCTGGCGCGCCCGAAGGATTTGGGGCAACAGACCGCGGAGAAACAGACTTCCGAAGTTTTAAAAACTTCAGAAGTCTCGGCTGCCATGCAAAAATTATCAATTTCCTACACCAAAGCTATCAACAAACGCTTTGAACGCGTGGGGGCATTGTTCCAGGGCGCATTTCAAGCGAAGACCATCACAAATTCTAAACACTTGCTGCACCTTTGTCGTTATATCCACGCCAACCCGGTCAAAGATGAACTGGTCGCAGACCCGGCAGATTGGCCGTATTCCAACTACCTGGAGTGGGTCGGCAAGCGCGATGGCAAGTTGATAGACTATGAATTTGTCCAGAGCCAATTCTCCGATCCGAAAGAGTATCGTGATTACGTGCTGGATTATCTTCGTTCACGAGAATTGCCGGAAGATATACAGGTGTATTTGAAATCTCTAGAGGATTAGCAAATGGAATATGCAGACTTCCGAAGTCTCTTAGACTTCGGAAGTCTTTAGTATTCAGGGTTTAGATTTGATGGCGGAGACTGCAACACGAAAACCATGATGCCCATAATAGACATCCGGATAATTTATAAAGCGGAAGGTGCAAGTTGCATACCTCCGTTCATAGGCAAACGAACCGCCACGCGAAACTCGGAAAATGCCTTTCTGTGGCCCAGCAGGATCTGTCACATTAAATCTTTGGCGGTTGTTATATTCATTTTCATCAAACCAATCCGCACACCATTCCCAAACATTACCAATCATATCAGCACAGCCATAAGGAGAATCTCCCTGTGGAGAATATTGTCCAACGGGTGTTGTGTCTCCAATCTTGGCTTCCATAATGTTTGCACTATTTTCATCAAACTTGTCTCCCCAAGGCCAAGTGCGCCCATCTATTCCACGAGCCGCTTTCTCCCACTCTGCTTCGGTAGGCAAGCGATAGAATTTGTTTGTCTGTTGACCTAACCATTTGCAAAATACAAATGCATCGATCCAGGAAACGTTAACAACTGGGTGATCGCCCTTATTGGTTGGGTATTTGTCACCATCCCAATGAACTGGTGGTTCATAACCCTCGTCCTTGATAAAAGATTGATATTCTCGATTAGTTATAGGAAATTTCCCTATGAAATACTCAGATAGTATCACATCATGCTGTGGCTGCTCTGTCTCCACCAAATTTTTGTACACGTTATCGATATGGGGTTTGCGCAAAGTTTTTACATCTATTTGTTCTCCCTTTTCCAAATCCCTGTATCTAGCGACATTTTTGACACTTTGTTTAACTTCTACCTTAATAGCTTGTAATATTTGTTTTTTCGAAGAACCCATTCGGGATTTTCCAGCAGGGATTTTAACCATTTCAGGCTCAATGATGTTTTTTGAAATCCTAGGGGTTACCAAAAACCCCATACTATTTGCGCGATGTGTAAGAGACTGTTTGAGTTTTTTGTAACCAAAATTTTCAAATAAATTGACCCATTGCCATTTATTCAAGCGACTTGGCACTGGACAATCGTCTATTCTTACTGGAATTATAAATATCGTTCCTTCGGGTTGTTCATCTGCTACATCAAGGGCAAAACGAATTTCTTTTTGAGCATAGCCTGCTTTTGTTACAGAGCTATCGGAAAGGAAAACTATAACCACATCTGTTGCTCTCACAGCTTTTTGAATTTCTAAATCCCAATCTTGACCTGGTATAAGTTTTTCCTCATCTAACCAAGCATCAAAACCATCATCAACCAAACCGCGGTAAAGCTCACGCACTTTGGGCTTATCATCTCTTGAATGACAAAGAAAAACTTTAAGTTTTCGATTTTCTGTCATGGGTAATTACTCTTTCATGTAAGCGTGCTGGCAGTCTTGCACACATCCACCAGCGTTTCAACGTAGGGTGTGAAATCGAGCGCGTCTACGTCGGGGGGCAGGTCATCAAGGATGTAGGTTTTGGGGTTAGGCATTGCGTCCCTCCTGGGATGGGATACAACTCTATTGTATAACACAATTGTAGGGGCAGGTCTTAGACCTGCCCCTACAATTATTCGTCTTTCAACTCCGCCAAGCGCTTTTCCAACTCGG
>CAZLOC010000195.1:0-7390 GCA_964560935.1 uncultured Anaerolineaceae bacterium
AACGGCTGGCGTGACCTGCGGCTGGTCGGCGAGCAGGAAGATGCCCCCTCCCGTCCTCCCCCATTTTCCACTGGAAAATGGGGGAGGTGTCATTATGCCCCGTAGGGGTACGGAGTGACGGAGGTGGTCGGTAAGGGTCAGCACCCCCACTTGAATCGACGACGCCTGCCCGCTTTGCCATTCCCGGTTATGCACGATCTGTACGGGTAAATCATGTACTGCGGACGCAACTTTGCCGCTATGTGCACCTGTCACCACGATGACCGGGGATAGGCCAGCTTCCAGGGCCGTCTTCGCCACGGCGCGGACGAAAGGCTCTCCTCGCCAGCCGAGCACCTGCTTGGGTCGGCCGTAGCGCCGGGACTCACCCGCAGCCAGAATGATCCCGGCGATCGGTTCATGCACAGCATGAATTTGTCCACCTTGCAGGCTGGCGATGATCACGGCCTCATAGGCAGGCAGCAGGGATTTGACCATGGCATGCGCCAGGGACTGTAATTCTGGGGTATCCGCCTGATTGAGCAAGGCAACCCGCCGGGCTGTCGCTGGGATGTGTTTCAGGCCACCTTCAGGGTTCGTCAACACATGGGCCAGCGACTCGGTAGAAATCATTTCGCCAGGTCGCAGGCCGCTCAAGCGGGCGAAGATTTCCGGTCGATGAACTATATCTTCCCCGAGCGGCCTTCCCAGGCCAGTGAGGCCAGTGACATACACAACCTGTTCGACAAACTCCGGGATAACCGGTTCGTGTTGCGCCGGGGCTTTGAGCGGCTTTTGGCGGGAACCATCGGCTTCGATGAGCAGGGGAATATGATTTCTCTCCGAGACTTCGCGTAACCAGGATATTGCGTCTCTTTCAAGCCCCTTTGTTCTATCCCCCTCAAACTCGCCAGTGACCAGGGTCACGCCGCGCGGATTGAATCGCTCTAAGTCTTCCAGCTTTGTAACAATGATATGCTCATCTGCCAGTGGGATTTGCCACGCGCCCAAATGCGTGGTCGCGGTGACGATGACCGGAGTCCCCCCTTCGACTTTGCTCTCTGCGTTCCCATCGCTCAGGGCGCGCGCCAACTGGAACATGGCAGTCGTTTTTCCACCCGCGCCAACAAAGGCGACAGTTGGGGTCTGTGTAAGACGGAGAGTTTGAGCAAGATCCATTATGCAAAAAACTGGCCAAGGATGAAAGCGAGCATTCCGAACAACGCGATAAGGTAGATGCGGCGCATAAAGAGCCGACCTTCTTCAGGCGTTTGGCTTCTCAGGAGTTTGGTTGTGAAGTAGAGCACTGCAATGTCCATCACAGAAACCATGACCAGATAGCCTGTCCCCAACCAGCCAAGCAGGAACGGGACAAAACTGATCAAAATGACGGTTACAAAAAGGATACCTGAAATTCGAAGCGCGAAATTTCTCCCCATCGTGATAGCGATCGATCTTGAACCTCGTTTTCGATCTCCCTCCATATCCATTGCATCTCCCGCGATCTCTTCACTGAGATCAATGAGAAAAGCGATCAAACTAAAAGTCCAGACGATTTCATTCCAGGGTTCCCCCACTGCAATTCCGCCCAGGATAAAGGTAATTGCAACCGAAGAACTGACCATTAAGTTACCCGGCAGACCCGCTTGTTTGTATTTCCAGTTGTACAAGATACCGATCACCCAGAATGGAATGCTCAAGACCAGGGCGGGCCAATTGATGAAGGCTGCAGCTGCCAGTCCGAGAAGCCCCGTGACCATCGATAAGATGACCGCTTCGCGTGGTGAAACTTTACCGGATGGCAAAGGGCGTTGTGGCGCATTGATCCGGTCGACCTCCAGGTCAAAATAATCGTTCAGGATCAGCGCGCTGCCTGATAAAAAGAATCCGCATGCAAACCCGAGGAGCAGCGGCTGCAAAGAGGGGAACTTCCCAAGCGCTATGATCTCCCCCAGAACAACGCATACCCCGGCGGCAAAGGGGAGTTCCGGGCGAAATAGCTGGATGATACCTGTGAGCTTTTGTCTCATGGGAAGTTGTAAGATAGCCCTTCTTACAACCCATTTAATAATTCAATCGTATCTTCTTAAAAAGAAGGGGGGATGTGGGGTGTTGGGGGATGGCGTAGCCATCCCCCAACACCCCACGCCCCGATTTATTGAGAAGATACATTCAATCAGTTTTTCCTTGGGGAGTTGCTGTAACTCGGTTTTTATATCAGTCCATACCATTTTGTGACATCACCTGTTAAATCAAGAAGGCGGCTTGGCGGACCTTCATACCCGCGCATTTCCAACCTCGACGAGTTAACTACTGCAACGGGCTCCCCGAGTTAGTTCCAGCCGCCTGTGCGAGTGCGGTTCCTGATCGCATCCTGCAGGGCGGAGAGCATCTCCAAATAGGACTCCCGGTTGGCGGGACCCGCCATGGTCGCTTGATCTTCGAGGCGCGCCAGCAGGTGGACCATCCACGAAAGCCACGAGCGCGGGTTGCTTTGCGCTTGCACGATTTCTTCTGCGGCCTCATTAAGGATATCGCGAATATTATCTTCTTTACTCATTGGTTGCACTCCTGATTTGTTGGTTGACTGCACTATTATTGTAGCATTCTTGAGGGAGGACTTCCACCTTTTGGACGCTCACAACTTCGCCAAGAAGGGAGGATGTGGGGTGTTGTGGGCGGGCGCAGCCCGCCCACAACACCCCACGCCCCGTTTTATTGAGACGATACGGGAACTGGTTAATCGGTATAAGCTCCTAAAACAAGACAGGCATTCTGGCCACCCAACCCAAAGCTGTTCGAAAGCGCAACCCGGAAATCCAGTTTGCGAGCTTGGTTTGGAACATAATCCAGGTCACAATCTGGATCGGGCGTCTCCAGGTTGATTGTGGGGTGTACAAGCCCTTCTTCCAGGGATTTCACGCATGCAATGGCCTCCAACGCTCCTGAACCGCCCATACAATGTCCGATCATGCTCTTCGTTGAACTGATCGGGATTTGATAAGCCCGTTCGCCAAAGACGCGTTTGATGGCTTTTGTTTCCATCACATCGTTTGCTAGTGTCCCTGTGCCATGCGCGTTGATGTAGCCTACATCTTCGCGCAAGCAACTCGCATCGGCGAGCGCCCACTGCATGGCATTGGCAGCCCCTTTGCCTTCCGCATCGGGCGTCGCGCTATGACCTGCATCCGAGGATGTGGCCTGACCCAGCACCTCGGCATAGATGCGGGTGGACCTGGCTTTTGCATGCTCCAAACTCTCGAGGATCAGGATGCCGCAGCCTTCGCCCATGACAAAACCATCCCGTTCTGCATCGAAGGGACGGCTGGCGCGTTCAGGCTGGTGGTTGTACTTGTTTGCCAGCACTGTCATCGCCTCGAAGGCCATCATCACATCCGGGTGGATCAGTGTATCGACACCCCCTGTGAGCATGAGGTCTGCCCGCCCCGACCTGATCTGGTCCAGCGCTACCCCGATGGCCTGGGTCCCGCTGGCGCAGGTGGCTGAAACTGTATAGAAAGGACCTGCTGCGCCGCTATGGGCGCTGACATAATGGCTCGGCATATTCGGGAGGCCATTGATCAACGCCGTGGGCATAATTCGACTGCCTTTTAATCTGTAGTCTAAAGAGCTTTCAAGTAAAAGCTCGAAACCCGCATTGGCGGTACCCAATGCAACCCCACTCTGCTCACTTTGTTTTTGAATACTTTCTGGTGTCAGGTTGGAATCTGCAAGGGCCATTTTTGCAGCCGCCAACGCCAGCAATGAGGCGCGAGACATCCGTCTAGCGTTCTTGGGATGGATCCCGTAGTCAGACGGATCAAAATCCACTTCCCCGGCAATTTGTGTTTTCAGCGCAGAAGAATCGAAAGTGCGGATCTTTCGAATTCCGGACTGCCCTGCCAGTAACCCCTTCCAGAAATCATGGATTATGCCTAATGAGGTGATCGCGCCCAGGCCGGTGACAACTACTCTTTGTTTCGGCATTCTTTGTTCTCCAAGGCTCATCTTTCCTGACATATAAAATACATACACCATGCTCTGAGTCTTACGTGAAGAGCGGTTCCAGCTTAAGTCGCTCTGTGAGAGCCTGCATTTGCCGATCGGACGGGCGCGTTTCGAAGCGCTGGGCGGCGTCGAGAATGCGCGGCAGGATGTGGATATCACCGGCCGTATTAAGGAAGACTTGCGGGTTGCCCAAAATCCAGTGTATGGCAAGATCAATATCAGCCTGATCTTCAAGCGGACGGTACCATGTAGTGCGGTTCGGCTGCATGTCATTCCACGGTGAGTGTGTAACGCCTTTGATCGTTTGCACGGCTATATTGCGTTCTTTGCAGACAGCCAGTATCTTTTCGAAGTCCTCCGCATAATGCGGATTTTGCATCATGACATGGTTGTATGGCAGGAGTACAGAGTCGAAGTCGAATTGCGCGAGCGAACGCAGATGGAACTTGACCACGGGCACACCATGCCCGGTGACCCCGATGAAGCGCACCAGTCCTTCATCGCGGGCCTGCATCACGGCTTCGATCACGCCGCCGGGACCGAAGGCGGTCGCCCAGTCGGCTTCTTCGTGTAAGGCGTGGAGTTGGATCAGGTCCACCTGGGGAACATGCAACAGGTCCAGCGAGCGGCGGATCTCCTCATAGGCGGCTTCCTTTGTGCGCTGTTCCGTTTTGGTCGCCAGGAAAAATGGCCTGCCATTCCGGCGGATCCAATCGCCAAGCAGTTCCTGCGAGCGGCCGTAGCTGGCGGCGGTGTCCACATGGTTGACGCCATTTTGCAGGAGGGTGTCCATGGTGGCATCCACGTCTTTTTGGGGCGTGTCCCAGAACGCCGCCGCGCCGAAGATGGTGCGGGTGCTGTCGTGGCCGGTGCGGCCAAATGGAAGGGTGGGGATCATGAGATTCTCCGAAATTTCATATTAGTTCCTGTAAAGCAAGGTATTTGCCTTTGAATTCCTTTTCTGCTACGGTTAGTGTAGGTGACGGGCATGGTCAATTCTCCATCAAGTTATCCACGTAATCTTTTGATATTCGTAAACCCGCACCCGTAAGTTCTGCCACGCGCTTGAGAGCTTCTACTTTGTTGCCAGCCAGGAGTAGGAATTTCAAGTCTGCAACGATGTCATCGGGCAAATGAATTGCATTGGTCTTCTTATCGTAGGGATAAAGCGGTTTTATCTTCTTGCGATGTTTTTCGTAGAGATCATCCAGTGCTTTTAAAATAGGCGGCTCAAAACGTTTTGTCATGTTTTTTTCTCTATCTTCCAATGTGTGGATGATAGCAAGTATAACGCCTTCGATGTTATTCAGTACATCGTTATTCCAAAAGCGGATTACTTTATACCCTTGCGATTCTAAATATTTTGTTCTTTCATGATCGTACTCTTCTTGTTCCAAATGCTGACTCCCATCAAGTTCAATGATAAGTTTGGCTTTCGGTGAGCAAAAGTCGGGGATGTAGATTCCCACGGCATGTTGACGACGGAAGGTAACTCCCAACTGGTCGTTTCGGATTTGTGACCAGAGTTTTGCCTCCGCGGGAGTGGGTTCTTTTCGGAGCTCAACGGCTTGGTGTTTGGTTTTGGGATTGCTTCTTAATGGACGCGGCATTCTGCCCCCTTCTGGCTTCCCCCATTTGCACCCCGCAACAACCAGCGGGGCGAAAATGGGGGAAGGACAACTTCAACTTGGGCATAAATCCACATATTCATTCCTACTTCATGTTCACCTTCCCCAAATTCCGTGATCGTCGGCATTTGGGGAAGGACGGGAAGGGGCTATCGCTCGAACGCCCTACTCAACAACCCCTCAAACAACCCCTCCACACCTGCCCCGTCGTTCTTTGACGGGTTGCCTCCCCGCCTCGGATATTATCCCCGAAGGGGACATCCTCCCCCGTCGCGAAGCACCCCGATAGGGGGCAAACTCTGGCATCATTTGATCCATAATACTATTGTTGACATGAGAAAGAACACCAGCAAAACGAAATTATCATACGAATCGCGGACAAGTTCATGTAACCTGCCATGCAAAATTTTCAGAACGGGCACGCGGAGCAGATAAATAACCACGGGTAGGAATATAACCATCCAAAGCGGATAGGCAGACCGTCCCGATAGTACACCATACAACATGAGCAAGCTTGTAATCAAGACAGGGATGTAGGTCATGAGAACAAGTTTTGAAAAGAGCGCTTCGCCCATCTTCCCAGCAGATTCGATATTCAATTGATTTTCCCGCGCGACTTTTGCGGTGATTCCAATCGCATAATAGGAAGCGTGATCCACACCATAGGCGATGGCAACCAGGGCAAAAGAGATAAAAGCCGCCAGAGCGAAATTATTCCCAACGGGGAAAAAAGCGTAGTAGAGGTGAAATGCGCTAAAGAAATACAACCAACTTCCGATCAATCCCATTATTCCAGCCGTGACAAGCCGCTTTTGCGGCAGGCTGGACATTTTCTCGAAGAGGGTTTGCGTGGAGCCAGGGATGTGGTTGTACAACAAGTCGCCAATTCCAGTGGCAAGCGCGCCGAAAATTCCTGCAATTCCACAAAGCCTGGTGATGGTTACGGGTTCTATTGGCATGCTATCTCCTTTTATTGTTATACCTGAAACGCCTTCGCCAACAAACTCTCAAACAACCCCTCCATGCTTCGACAAGCTCAGCACAACGCCTGCCGCGTGGACTCCCCCATCCGCCCCCGTCGCGAAGCACCCCCGAAGTGCAACGAAGGGGGCAGCGACTCGACCCGCGCCACCACGCCCGCAAAGCAGACCGTGGACGACAGACCATAGACCGTGGTTTTTCCATCGTCCATCGTCTACCGTCCATATCATCCCCTTTGGGGACCGTCAAAGGATTGCGCCAGCAAACTCTCAAACAACCCCTCGACTTGCCTCTCTGCCTCCCCCATCCTCCCCCGTCGCGAAGCACCCCCGAAGTGCAACGAAGGGGGCAGAGACTCGACCCGCACCACCACGCCCGCAAAATAATCGTTCATTTGATGTTCAAGCGAATTAATGCTTCCCGTAATCCAATGATTGTTTTGGAATCATTGAATTCGCCATTGTCTAGCATTCTCTTAACTTCAGCTAGTGGGAATTCAATCATTTCTATATCTTCGTCTATCTCGGGTGTAGCAATTTTCTTTTTTATATCTGTTGCTAGAAAAATATACATTCTCTCTGTTGAAAAACCGACACCAGAATAATACTCAGAAATAAGTTGCAGGGTATTTGCCTCATATCCTACTTCTTCCATCAGCTCTCTTCGAGCGCTTTCTTTTGGCTTCTCTCCTTTTTCCAGTCGCCCTGCAGGTATTTCAATAATATAATTTTCGATTGAAATTCTGAATTGCTTCACAAGAATAACGTGATTATCAAGAATAGCCACAACCCCCA
>CAZLOC010000196.1:0-7378 GCA_964560935.1 uncultured Anaerolineaceae bacterium
GCAACTGGATGAGTTCCAGTGTGAAGTCTTGAACATCTCTTTCGACACATTGGATGTACCTCGCGACCAGTTCATCGTCGGCGGCGCGGCCTGGCAAATGTGTCGCAGTGGACAGGCCGACCCGAAACAGTTCGGTATCTTCGACATGCACGGCATCGACTTCGTAAAAGGAGACTTCATCCGTGATGTGGCGTCACTCAACAAGGTTGAACTGCTACCCTGGGATTGCTGGGGCCTGATCCTGACCGGAACCGCTACACTCCCGCCTGATGACCTGTCCCTGCTCAACCGGCTGGCCGAATTGACCCGCGGCGACGTTCCCGACTTCGATGTAGTGCGCCAACTGTACGAAAACGATCCACGCCTGCGCGTTGGGGAAAGTATACAGAGCTATATCAACGGCAAGATGGAATCGATACAACTCCAATAGAAGTTGAGAAGGCAGCTTAAACTATAGAGATACGGAGCATAAAAACTCCGTGTCTTTATTTCTAACACGATAAAGTCCGACGACTTATTACCCCCGTAGGGGGCCCGCCGTTGGCTTTCCAAAGTCAGGAAACTATAGAATATTTCTCAATCCAAAATCAACTTGCTACGCTGGAACAAGCGCATGGCAACTGCCAGCAAAGCAGACTGGATCACCAGCAACACTACCGCCGCCCAAATTGCGATCTGGAGCGGGTCTGCGTTGACGAGCGCGCTGCCAAAAGACTCCAGCCAGGCTTCCGGAATAAACTGGATAAACATGAACGGCAGGAACAACACCAGCATCCCAAAACTCATCCATTGCTGGGCTTGGCGCACACTGCTCGCCCGCAACGAAACCAGCACACCAATACTGGCAGCCAGCCCTGAAACCAGGATGCTGAACACCAGCGCGCCGACCGTCATAAGTGGCGAAAAGAGCAGTAATCCTTCCCCACGGACGGCTACATTGATCGTCACCAGGCTGACCAGCAGGATGGCCCAGGTAAGCGTAAAGCCATAAGCCAAGGCTGCTAACAGTTTGCCAAACAGGATGGCGCGGTCAGAGAGACGGGTAGCTAGCAAGGCTTCCAGTGTGTGTCGTTCGCGCTCCCCGGCGAAGGAGTCCGCTACAACACTATAGACCCACATGTAGGGCATCCAAGCCCACACCATGGCGCTGATCGGCGAAGTGACCCAATCGCGTCCGTTCTGTAAGGGGATGACCACACCAAAAATCGCCAGAATCACCAAGAGGCTTAATTTATTACGCCCGCGCGAATCGCCGAACATCAGCATCTCGCGCAGTTCCTTCCAGGCGACGGTAAAAATATCCGCGATCATTCTTCACCTCGATTTTCTTCTTCCACCAGCCGCAGGAAGACATCTTCCAGGTCAGCCTTCTCCTTGCGGACTTCGTCGATTTGCACGCCAGCACCCACCAATTGCGCCACGATCTCATGCGAACGGGCCATATCGTTCAAATCCGTGACCACCTGCCCGTTGCGTTGCTGCACATTGCTGACCAACGCATTCCTGCGCAGGCCATCGATCACCTGTGATGAAAATCCCTGCCCGGTGATGTACAAGCGCGGCGCGGACGTACGGGAACGCAAATCCGCAGGGCTACCGAGCGCCAAAAGCTGCCCGTGGTTGATGACCGCCACCTGATTGCACAACTTTTCGGCTTCGGCCAGGTTGTGCGTGGTCAGGAAGATGGTCACACCCTCGCGGCTGGCCAGCATCTCCAAATCTTCGCGCAGGGCCGCCGAAGCGACCGGGTCCAGCCCGGCGGTCGGTTCATCCAGGAAGACTAATTCGGGGCGGTGCATAAGCGTGCGAGCCACAGCCAGTTTCTGTTTCATGCCCCGGCTCCAGCGCCCAATCGGTTCGTTGCGACGCTCGTACAGGCCTACTGGCTCCAGCAATTCGCGGATGCGCGACTCACGTTCCACTTTGGACATGCGCCAGATGCGCCCGTAGTAATCCAGGTTGTCAGCCGCAGACAGGCGTTCATACAGGCCGTGATGTTCGAGCAAGGCCCCGCTGCGTGCGCGGACCTCGTCGGCTTGCTCCCGCACATCGAAGCCCAGAATCTGAGCCTGGCCGTCATCCGCGTCCAACAGGCCGAGCAGCAGGCGAATGGTGGTCGTTTTTCCGGATCCGTTCGGGCCGAGGAAGCCGAACACCGTCCCACGTTGGACTTCCAGCGTTAAACGGTCGACAGCTTTCAGGGTCCCGAAAGAACGGGAGAGTTGGTTGGTTTGAATTGCGTTCATAGGTCCCTTATCCCGTCTTCGCAATGAAATTTTGCATCTGCTGACGGTATCCATCGAAGGCCTGCTGCCCAGTCTCGGTCAACTTGCAGACCGTCAGGGGTAGCTTGCCTTTGAATGTTTTTTCGATGTTCACGTACCCGGCTTCTTCCAGCTTGCTGAGATGCGCAGACAGGTTACCTTTCGTCAGGTCGGTCTCGCGTTGCAGGAAGAGAAAATCCGCACTCTCAACGGTGGACAGGATGGTGACGATCAGCAGACGCGCCGGTTCGTGGATCAGGCGATCCAGTTCGGTCAGGCTGCGCAGATCGTCACTCATGGTCGTTCTCCGCAGGTAAAGGATTCTCACTCAGATAACGGCGCAAAACCAGGCCGCCGGAAATCAGTATGGCAATGCCAAGCAGCCCATAGAACAACCCCAGGTTGTAAGCCTGCGACAACCCGCTGAAGGATAAGGCAACGCCAAGCACAATTGCCAGCCCACCCAGCAGGTAGAAACGCTTCAGCCCAGACGATTTGCCGCGTAGGGCGATAAAAATAACGCCCACCAGCAAGCCAGTAATCAAAGCCATCGAGTCCAGCCCACGAATGTAATCAATCAGCACGATGGACGCAATCGCGATAATCATCGCCACCCCGGCAACCACATAACGGCGCACTTTGGCGTCTTTTTCATTCACGCGATACTCCACGTAGCCAGTGCGCGGGTAGGTCAGGCGCGCCTTCAGGGTGTTGACCAGCCAGCGCACGCCAAAGGCCCCGCCGATCATCAGCAGGATCAGGCTGACTTGCAAGATCACGCTCACCATCGAACCCTCCCCCAAAAAGCCCTGGGCCCCAAAGTATATGCCCAACAAAATGAACAGGCCACCACTTGCCAGTTCAGCAATCCCGTCGGTATACCAGTAGCGCTTGACGCGCTGTTCGACTGCTTTCATTTCATCGCTTTCCATGACATTCTCCTTATAAACTGGTTTGTGATACAAACCAGTTTATAGAGATTATACCCAGATTTGGGTGCTTGTCAAGATAAAAAAGGGAAGTAGAGCGGGTTTGCAGCCCGCAATAACAAGTAGGTTGGGCTTGTAGCCCAACCCACGATTTCCACTATTTTTGCAAACAGGCGATAATCAACTGGATCGCCCCCTGTGGTTCTTCATTCGCTATCGCGAGCACTGGTATGTCTGGAATAACTGCTTCTTCAAACACACTCGTTGTAAACCATCGCCGAGGGACAAACCCTATTGCACTTTCATCGTTGGCCACTTCATCATGCATTTGTTGAGGGCTTACCGCCAAGCGAGCTTGCGAAGTAACAAGCCTACCTTCTAAAACTAATCGATCAAATACCTGTTGAATGTCTTCGCCTGAGGAATAAACCCAGACATGAACTTCTCCTGATTTTGAAGCGTGGGCTTCTCCCCATTCAGGGTTGATCCCATTCCAGTTAGGTACCGAGCCGGTGAACAATTCTCGCACTTGTTCCAATGAGAGTTCAGAAAGTGGCCGCGCATAATTCATCACAACCACGATCTCTTCGGTGTTGATTTGGTAAGCAGGCTTCGCGAGTAATTCCGGTTCACCGAGGCGCAGGGAGATGTCGGCATCTGCAGGCGTATCGGCAACGCGGATGACGGTTCCTCGCGGCGCGCAGGCGAATACGTCCGCGAGCCAGGGCTGGGTGGCGAGAGTGGCGTAGACATTGACAATCCGCGTTTCGGGGATGGGGGTCCCGGTTGGGGCGCAGGCCGTGATTAAGAAAATTAACACAGAGAAATTAACAAATATAATGTTGATTCCTCGCTGAGCGGAGTGAAACGTAGTCGAAGCGCGATGAATACCCTTTATCCGCCCTTCGACTGCGCCGCCTCCGGTGGCTTCGCTCAGGGAGAAAAATATTTTTTTTATCGATCTAATAGGACACATATCACCAGTCTTTGAGCAACGCGGCCAGTAGTTTAGCGCGTTCCTGCAAACTGTCGGTGAAAATGAATTCCCGCTCGGAATGCAGTCCCTCCCCCACAGCACCCAACCCATCCAGCACAGGGATGCCCAGAGGCGCGACGAAATTGGCGTCCGAGCCGCCGCCGGAACCACTGGCTTTGAGTTCGATACCAATGCTCTCAGCAATCGATTTGGCCTTCTCGAACGTAGTTTTCATCGTCTCATCAAACGGCATGGGCGGGCGGTTGAGTCCGCCTGTGATTTCGAGCGAGGTACCATCCAGCACAGGCCTCAGGGCCTGCATCTCAGCCTCGATACGTTCCCACTCGCCGGGCTGCATCACGCGTACATCAACCTGCGCGATGGCTTCCTCGGGTACCACGTTCGAGACCGTGCCACCGTGCATCACACCCACGTTCAGCGTTGTCTGTCTTTCATAATTGGTCAACTTTTGAATGGCCAGCACCTGGTGCGCCATCTCTTCGATGGCATTGCGGCCTTCTTCGTGCGCGCCGCCAGCGTGGGCAGCACGTCCCTTCGCCTTGACCCAGAACTCGCCCACGCCCTTGCGCCAGGTCTTGAGCGAGCCGTCCAGTAGGGCAGATTCCAGCACCAGCACCAACTCGGACTCTCTTGCCAGGCCTTCGATCAGGGATCGTGACGTCAGACTGCCCATTTCTTCATCGGAGGTGCACAGGAGAGTTACCGGGCGGTTCAGGCCACCGGCGTTTTGTAATTTTTCGATGGCCGCCAGGCTGATAACAATGCCGGCTTTCATATCGAGTGTGCCGGGGCCGTAGATCTTGCCGTCTGCTTCGCGGAAGGGCATCTTTTCGAGTGTACCGAGCGGGAAGACGGTGTCCATGTGGCAGAGGAGGAGGATAGGTTTTCGTCCGTCAGCGCCTGCCACTTCGACTTTGCTCATAGCATTCGCTCCGCTCAGTGAGAATCGAACGATGACGTGGTCACCGGCTTCTTTAACGGGAGCAGTTTCAACGTCCGCACCGAGGCGGCGGGCTTCGTCCGCCACAATCGCGCCAACGTGATCTACTGCAACCTTGTCCGTAGAAGGCGATTCGGTTTCGACCAATCGTTTGAGTAGAGATTTCATATCCATAGGTTAGAGGACAAAGTGGAAAATGAGAACAATGACACCAATGACCGCACAATACGCAGAAAAGACGTACAGCGAATGACCCGCCAGGTAACGCAGCAGCCAGCGCACCGCAAACCAGCCGACAACTGCTGCCGTGATAAATCCGACCGCCAACGCCGGCAGGAATTCCGTCAACCCCGGCATGCGGACGACGTCCAGCATCTCGTAGGCCCCCGCCGCCAGCATAACCGGCACCGACATGAGAAAGGCAAAGCGCGCCGCAGGCGGACGGTCGAAGCCGCGGAACATGCCGCCGGAGATGGTCGAACCGGAACGGGAAGCGCCGGGAAAAACCGAAATGATCTGAAAAAGTCCAACCACCAGCGCATCCAGCCAGGTCATCGAGTCGAGTTGACGGTCTTTTTTGGTCAACGATTCGGCCAGCGTCAGCAAAATGGCTGCGGCAAACAGGCGGATGGCCGCCTGCAGCAGGGGAAGCCTGAACAGGGCTTCGACTGCATCTTTCAGCAAATACCCCGCCAGCAAAGCCGGGACCGTGGCGATGAGGATATACCAGCCCATCTTTGCGTTTTCAGGCAATGACTTGAAATTGCGCAGGCCGTCCAGGTTTTTGAGCGTATCCACGAGTATGGAGGACAAATCTTTCCAAAAGTAAATCAGCAAGGAAAGGATCGTGCCGATCTGGACCAGCACCAGGAATGAGAACATAGCATCATCTGCAGGCAGGCCAAGCAAAGTTTGACCGATCAACAGATGGGCAGTAGACGAAACCGGGATGAATTCGGTTAGGCCCTGGATGATGCCGAGCAGAAAGGCGTGAAAAATAGTCATGCTTCTCCAATGTTATTTGAGTGTTTGCCAACCATCCAGATACCGGAATTTGCTTTCAAAGCTCTTGGTCATTCCAAATTGTCCAAAATAGATGACTGTATACATCAAGCTTTCCCCAATGAAACTCTCCGGAAAGATATTCCCTTTTGTTCCTTCCACATTTGCAATGATACATTCGCGCCTGGCAAGCATATCAATGACCAAGAGCAGGCAGTATCTGGGTGTGCTGTCTTCATCGGTCTCCTTCCATTCCTGAACGGCAAGGAAGCGTGATTCTGGAGACCACAAACAGATCTCCCCAAAAACACGGTCTGCAAATGAATATGGGAATCCATCGATTAACAAAGAGTAACAGGCTTGATCTGCCTGGATTTCACCGATATAGGTCAAGACGGCTTTATATTTTTTATTTGGGGATGGGTGCACAATTGGTTTTAACATTGGTTCTCAATCCTATTCACTATTTCCTATTCCCCGATTTGCATTATTCTTCCACTGCTTTAGCAACATGGGGACTTTCTTATCAAATGTTCCATCTGCAATATACCCACGAATATCTTCCACCAGCTGTATTAACGCCCGCAAATTATGAATGGACAACAACGTCCCGGCCAGCAGTTCTTTTGCTACGATCAAGTGCCGGATGTAAGCGCGCGTGAAGTTCTTGCAGGCGTAGCAGTCACAATCTTCGTCAATCGGACGCTCATCGCGCGAAAAGATTGCATTCATCATGTTCAGGCGACCTTCGGGGGAGAAGGCGGCGTGATGACGGGCCAAGCGGGTTGGCAGCACGCAGTCGAAGATGTCGATGCCGCGCGCGATACCGTCGATGATGTCTTCGGGCGTGCCGACGCCCATCAGGTAGCGCGGCTTGTGTCCGGGCAGCAAGGGCGTGACCACGTCCAGCGTGGCATGCATCTCTTCCTTGGTCTCGCCCACGGACAGGCCGCCGATGGCGATGCCAGGCGTATCAAGCGAGGCGATGAAATCAGCGGAAGCAGCCCGCAGGTCCGGGTCGATGCCGCCCTGCAGGATGCCAAAGAGCGCCTGGTCAGCCCGTCGCTTGGCCTTCAGGCTGCGCTCGGCCCAGCGATGAGTCCGTTCCATGGCCTGCTTGATGTAGGCGTGGTCGTTTGGGTCGGCGCATTCGTCGAAAGCCATGATGATGTCCGCGCCCAGGTTCTCCTGAATGCGGATGGACTTCTCAGGCGTGAAGCGATGCTCGGAGCCGTCGATGTGACTT
>CAZLOC010000197.1:0-7354 GCA_964560935.1 uncultured Anaerolineaceae bacterium
CATTTTCCACTGGAAAATGGGGGGGGACGGGAGGGGGCATCTTCCTACTCGCCGACCAGCCGCAGGTCACGCCAGCCGTTTTGCACGCGCTCGTGGAAGAACACGCAGCAACCCTATCCCCCATCATTGCACCCCTGGTGCTTGACCAGCGCGCCAACCCGGTGCTCTTCGACCGCGTCACGTTTCCCGATTTGCTGACCCTGGAAGGCGACGTGGGCGGGCGTGGGATTTTCTCGAAACATAAAGTGTCCTATATACCCTGGCATGACGACGCCTTGTTGCTGGATGTGGACACGCCGGTGCATTACCAGCGTTTGAAGGATTTGCTGGAATGATCACCGCCCTCATCCTGGCTGCCGGTCAATCGAAACGCATGGGACAACCCAAGATGCTGCTCCCCTGGGGCAAAACGACCATCCTTGGGCAGGTCATTGATATTTTCAAGGCAGCCGGTATCGAAGATATTCTTGTAGTAACCGGCGGCGCAAGGGAACAGGTCGAAGCGCTGGTCGGCAATTCGGCACGGACCGTGTTCAATCCCGATTTTGCAGAGGGCGAGATGTTGAGCTCCGTCCAGGCGGGGTTAGCGGGATTACAGCCAGAGACAGAAGCCGTCCTCTTCGGGCTCGGCGACCAGCCCCAGGTCCAGGAAAGAAGCGTGAGGCTCGTCGTGGAGGAGCACACCAAAAGCGGGGCAGCCCTGATCGTGCCCAGCTTCCAGATGCGGCGCGGACATCCCTGGTTGGTGGCGCGTCCACACTGGAATGAAATCTTACGCATGGGCCCTCCTGAAACCCCGCGAGATTTCCTGAACCGCCACGCCAGTGAAATCCGCTATGTGGAGATAATCGATCCGGGAATCTTAAAAGATTTGGACACACCCGAAGACTACTTGAAATCCAGGCCCTAAGGTGCTATTGTAAAGATGGGGAAATGAATGGTTTCTTTCGGTTCGGGAAAGGAGTTCGAGATGACCGACTGGGACCTGATCATCGAGTACATGCAAAACGCCATGCAGGCGGTGGAGCATACCCACGAAGCTGGCGAAAATCTGCGCAACCATACCACGCCGGAAACGTTCGACGAATTTCGTGCCCACATGGAGGAACTGTGCACCCACTTGAGTGCACTCAAAACTGTATTGGAACACGGAAGCACTTACACAATGGACGAGTTGATGGATGCATTGAGCGAGATATTTACCGGTAAACCTGCAGCTTATCGCAGAACGCAACACATCGAATCCTGAACCGGGCATGCAATATATTTACGATATGGTGACGGATAGTCTCCCCCTTCGGTGTGGTTTGTTTTTGAACCGCAAAGAGCGCGCATCGTCCCGATGTCCTTCGGGAAAGCTCGCAAAGATTATAAGGCTTTTCTTCGCGTTCTTTGCGTGCTTTGCGGTAATTTTGACACGGCAATCACTCAACCACACTGAGCGGGGAGACCATTCGGTGACGCGTTACACAATAAATTGTGATAAACTCTCCCAAATCCAATCTAGGGAGAGCAGGCATGAAGTATCTGGTCATTGTCAATCCGATTTCCGGGCGGGGGTATGCGGAAAAAATGATCCCGGAAATCGAAGCGGGTATGCGCAAATACAATCTGGAATATGAGTTAGTACGCACGGAGCGTCCCTGGCACGCGGCTGAAATCGCAGAAGGCGCTGCCAGAGATGGATACGATGTGATTGTCATAGCCGGCGGTGACGGAACCGCCAATGAAGCCATCAACGGTTTGATGCACGCCCGCGCGGCGGGATTCAACCACAGCGCTTGCTCGCTCCTGCCCGTCGGTAACGGCAACGACCTGGCATATGGTCTTGGCATGCGCGGCACATTGGAAGAATGTATCGCCACACTCGCCAAAAACCAGCGCAAAAGGATCGATATTGGCTTTGTAGTAGGCGGTGACTATCCTGAAGGTCGTTACTTTGTCAACGGGATTGGCATCGGCTTTGATGCGGTTGTTGGCTTTGTCGCAGTAAAAATTCGCTGGGCACGCGGCCTGCTGGCTTATCTGATCGCCGTCATTCAAACCGTTTTTATCTATTACAAGTCCCCCACCGTTGAGATCGCCTACAACGATGTTTCTTTCACCCAGCCCTCGCTAATGATTTCCATAATGAACGGGCAGCGCATGGGCGGCGGTTTCTACATGGCGCCCCAGGGTGATCCGAGTGATGGTCACTTTGACCTGTGTATCGTCTCCGAAGCCAGCCGCATGCGCATCTTTGGGCTGGTTCCTTTTTTTCTGAAAGGCACGCAGGCCAGCCAGCCAGAAGTCACCACCGGGCGTACTCACAAAATTACTATCAAAGCCCTGAAAGGGACTCTCCCTGCCCACTGTGATGGGGAAACTCTATGTGAAAGCGGCCAGGAACTCAGCGCAGAAATCATTCCCGCTGCCATCGAAATCATCACAACAGCAACTTGAAATCATTAGATATACCGAGAAGCAATGAGACCGGTCTTTTGGTTCGTAACCACAGTCGGCAAAGTGGGCACAAGCGTAACGTGCCGCGTCGATGCCCCGGATTTACACAAAGTCCCAAAGGGTGGCCCGGTGATCGTGTATTCCAACCATACGGGGCAAATCGAAGTGCCTCTTCTTTATACACATTTGCAACCACGGCCGCTTAAGGGCATTGCCAAAGTTGAAACCTGGGATAACTGGTTCATGCATTGGATTTTCAACCTATGGGAAGCAATCCCCATCAACCGCGGCGAAGTGGACATGACCGCCATGCGCATGTCACTTGATGCGCTGAAAAGGGATGAGATCCTGGTCATTGCGCCGGAGGGTACGCGCAATAAGAACGGCGTTCTTATCAAAGCCCATCCTGGTGTCATTACGTTGGCCTTGCGCAGCGGCGCACCGTTATTGCCGGTCGTTCACTGGGGCGGGGAAAACTTCAGCAAAAACATCAAACACCTGAAACGGACAGATTTCCACATCCGCGTGGGAGAACCATTCAAGCTTGATCCCGGAAATGAACGCGTTACACGCGAGGTCCGCCAGCAGATGGTGGACGAGATGATGTATCGCCTGGCAGCCTTGTTACCCGAACATTATCGTGGGGCATACTCGGATTTGGAAAACGCGACAGAGAAATATATCAAAAACGTGTAAGGAACGGCTAATCGTTCCTCATGTCAAATTTGTAGAAATACAAATTGGTCTGCCAGGTCTTGAATCCCAACCTTTGAT
Source organism: uncultured Anaerolineaceae bacterium (assembly GCA_964560935.1). GTDB lineage: Bacteria > Chloroflexota > Anaerolineae > Anaerolineales > Villigracilaceae > JAABUE01. The sequence continues at coordinate 3,217 of CAZLOC010000197.1, forward strand.
ACAGACGGTTGGCCGCCTCCCGCCTGGGATTGGTAGTTAGCGCCACCCCATCTGCTCCTGCATCGCGCGCCATATTCAAAGCAAAACGCACAAGCGCCTCACCAATACCCTTCCCGCGCATGGCTTCATCTACAACCACATCTTCGATGCGCGCACGAATACCGGTTGGCACACGGTACATGATCAAGGCCAAAATACCAACAATATCAGCTTGTCCGTCAGGGTAACGGGCGATCAGCACTATTGAAGAATCGGCCGAAATCAGCGCTTCCATCTCTTCTCGCATGGGTGTCGGAGAGTCGAGCTTGAGTTGCGGAATCAAATGTTCAAAGGCGCTGACCAACTCATCTGTGACAGCAGTGGCTCTGACGATAAACATCTACATCCCCGACTGAAAACGTTCTCTGACCTTCAACAGCTTTTCCGCGTCACCCTCCGGGATGTGCTCCACCTTTCCCAGCATCTGCGCGCGCCAGAACACTTCGGCAACATGCTCGATCCGCTCCAGATTGATCAGGGCCGCATCCAGGTCTACCCCCACCGTCAAACTGCCATGCTGACGCAGCAACAACGCATCGTGTTTTTTTATCAACTCACGGATGGCATCCGCGTCATCATGGGAGGAGGGAGTCGCGTAGCGGGTGGTCGGCACTTCGCCCAGGGTCAGCAGCACTTCGGGGAGCACATCCCCAGGCAAGGGGTAGTCCGAAACGGTCAACGCGGTGGCGAAAACAGGATGGGCATGCAGCACAGCCCGCACGTCCGGGCGCTGACCGTACACTTCCAGGTGCATGGGGGTCTCCGATGAAACTTTGCGTCCCGGCGCGGCAGAGAGCACCCTGCCTTCCAGGTCAAGCAGCAAGAGATCACCTGCTTCCATGCGGCCTTTGCACAGCCCGGAAGGGGTGATGAGCACCCGGTCTGCGCCCACGCGCACCGAAATATTGCCATCATTGGAGGTCAACAAGCGGCGTTCGTAGCAAATCCGCCCGCATTCGACGATAGCCCGTCGAAAATCGACCTCAGTCATTGATTCAGAAAACCGCAAGGTCATACGCCAATTATATAATACCCGCGGCCACAAATTGCGCTTTCCTGCATAAGAAAAAAGGCGCAATTTGTGGCCGCGAAGGGTATAGCAGCGAAGAAAATAGCCCTCGAGTTTTCGAGGGCTACATTTACAAACGAAAGACGCAATCAGGATTTGACAACAAACCCGAAGGTCACTTTTTCGCCGTCAAATTCGTCCTCGGACCTGGATGCCTCAGACGGTGATTTTTCGAATTTCAGCGCAACGGCCAGCGTTTCACCGGTGATGTAATCCTTGTGCGCCTCGATTGCGGACTTCAAGCCTGCTGAGGCCTCGACATATAACTCAATGCGATCGGCCACATCCAACTCGGCGCTCTTACGCAGGTCCTGGACGCGGCGGACGAATTCGCGCGCCTGGCCTTCAGCCACCAATTCGGGCGTCAGTTCCGTGACCAGGGCCGCTACGTAAGGACCATCTTCAGCTACGGCAAAGCCCTCCTTGGCCTGCGCCTTGACCTCGACTTCATCCGGCTGAATATCGTATTCCTGTCCATCAGCCGTGACCTTGAACGGCTGCCCTGCTAGCAAAACATGTGCTACTTCTTCAGGATTCATTTCCAGGATTACTTTCCGGATGGCCGGGAACTTGTTGCCGTATCTCTGCCCCAACTGCTTGGGCAACGGCTTGACTTCATGCGAGACAGCCTCCTCACTGGCATCCAGCAGGCGGACAGTCTTCACATTCAACTCGTCTTCGATCAACTCAGCAAAAGCAGTTACCGCCTTGCCCTCCACCGCATTGCCGACCGAGAAGGCGGCTTCAGCCAGCGGCTGGCGGACTTTACGGTTGGCTTTCTGGCGCGCGGAATGTCCCAGCGAGACCAGCTTGGTAACGACGGCCATGTCACGGTTCAGGTCTTCATCGACAAAAGCTTCATCGTATGCCGGCCACTCGGCCAGAGATACGGACTCGGGTGCAAACTGATCCACGGAACGCACCAGGTTTTGGTAAAGCTCCTCGGCCAGGAAAGGCATGGACGGGGAAAGCAGCTTGGCTACCGTCACCAGGGCGGTGTACAGGGTCTGGTAGGCAGCCTGCTTGTCCGAGTCCGATTCGGATTTCCAGAAGCGGCGGCGTGAGCGACGCAGGTACCAGGTCGAGAGTTTCTCGACAAAAGCTGCGATGGGGCGGGTCGCATTGGTCGCATCATAATTTTCATAGGCAGCGGTCACATCGCGGACGAGCGCGTTCAGCTCCGAAAGCAGCCAGCGGTCAAGTTGGTTTTTACTCCAGGTGCGCGTGGCCAGAGTGGGTTTGTCCAGGTTGGCATAGGTGACAAAGAACGAGTATACGTTCCACAATGTCAGTGTGAAGTCGCGCACGACCTCGCCAACCAACTCGCTAGAGAAGCGGCGTTCTTGTCCTGGCGGGCTGGCGGTATAGAGATACCAGCGGAATGCATCTGCGCCTTGCGTATCGAGCACATCCCAGGGATCGGCGATATTCCCCAGACTCTTGGACATCTTACGCCCCTCCCCATCCAGGATCAGGCCCAGACAGATGACGTTCTCGAAGCAAACTGCATCGTTAAGCAGAGTGCTGATGGCATGCAGCGAATAGAACCAGCCACGGGTTTGATCGACGGCTTCGCAGATGTAATCGGCCGGGAATTGCTCCTCGAACTTATCATGGTTTTCAAACGGATAGTGCCACTGCGCATAAGGCATGGAACCGGAGTCGAACCAGACATCGATCAATTCGGGGATACGTCGCATCGTGCCATCGTCGCATTCCGTGCACTTCCAGGTGACTTCGTCCACGAACGGGCGGTGCAGGTCAAGGCCCCGCCCTGAGTTTATCGAAGGGTCGGTCAGGTCACGGCCTGCCTTTTCAGACAGGTCTTTGACTGCGCCAATGGCTTCGGTATGATTGCAACTGTCGCATTCCCAGAGCGGCAAGGGCGTACCCCAGTAACGTTCACGGGACAATGCCCAGTCCACGTTGTTCTCCAGCCAGTTGCCAAAGCGGCCATCCTTGATGTGCTCGGGCACCCAGTTGATGGTGCGGTTCAACTCTACCAACCGATCTTTGAACTGACTGGTGCGGATATACCAGGCCTCGCGCGCATAATAGAGAAGCGGCGTCTTGCAACGCCAGCAGAAGGGATAGGTATGGGTGTATGTCTCCACGCGGAACAGCAGCCCGCGCGCCCGCAAATCCTCTGTGATGAGCGGGTCAGCATCCTTGACCCACATACCGCGCCAGGGCGTGACCTCAGGGACAAAAGCGCCATCCGGCTGGACAGTCATCAGCACGGGCAGGTCATAATCGACCGACATTTGCATGTCTTCTGCGCCAAAGGCGGGCGCGATGTGCACCAGGCCGGTGCCGTCTTCAGTGGTCACAAAATCTGCCAGCACAACGTAATGGGCAGGCTTTTCGGGCGGCATGTAGGTGAAGAGCGGATGATACTTCTCACCGCTGAGCTTCTTACCCTTGAAGGTGTTCAAAGCCTTGACCTCTTCGCCAGCAAATACCTTCTCGAGCAGGCTCTTGACCAGGATCAACTTTTCTTTGCTACCATCTTCCATCGTACGCTCAACAGTGACGTAATCCTCGTCAGGGTGCGCAGCGACAGCCACGTTACCGGGCAGGGTCCAGGGCGTGGTCGTCCAGACCAGCAGCGAGGTATCCGGCTTATCGACCAGCGGCATACGGATAAAGATCGAGGGGTCGGACACCTCGTCATACCCGAGGGCAACCTCATGGTCCGAAAGAGGCGTGCCGCAACGCGCGCAATACGGCACGACCTTGTAGCCTTTATATAGCAGGTCCCGGTCGTAAAAATTCTTCAGGATATGCCAGACCGACTCGATGTAATCGTTGGTAAAGGTGACATAGGCCGTCTCCAGGTCCACCCAGAAGGCGATGCGGTCGGTCAGTCTCTCCCAGTCCTGGATGTAATCGAAAGCAGACTTACGGCATTCCTCGTTGAATTTTGCGATGCCGTACGCTTCGATGTCCTGCTTGTTGGTGAACCCATGCCGCTTCTCGACCTCGATCTCGACCGGCAGGCCGTGCGTGTCCCAGCCGCCGCGCCGCGAG
>CAZLOC010000198.1:0-7318 GCA_964560935.1 uncultured Anaerolineaceae bacterium
TAGGGGCAGGTCCGAGACCTGCCCCTATTTTAATTGGTATAATCGACGCGATGTTTCCCCACTCTCGTTACATTCTGTTTCGATTGACCTTGATCCTGGCCCTGGGCCTTTCTGCCTGCGCTTCATTCATCGAGACACCTGCTACAGCGACCCCGGCCTTACCTACGCAGACGCCGATCCCGCCAACGCCCACCCCGCCGCCCCTGGCTGCTATCGTCAACGATGAGTGGATCACAGAGGAAGAGTTCCTGGCCGAAGTGGACCGCTATCGCGCTGCCCAAGGGGCCTTGGGAAACGAGATCAATGCGGACGATGCAGCTCAGGTTGTTTTGGATGATCTGATCGCGCAGGTCTTGCTGGCGCAGGCCGCTCACGCCGATGGGTTTGAGATAACGGAAGCAGATTTAGGGTCCAGGCTGGATGCGCTGGCCTCCGAAGTGGGGGGCGTGGATGCGCTTGCTGTGTGGCAGTCCGAACACGGCTACACAGATGATTCGTTCCAATCCGCGTTGAAACGCGCTGCCGAAGCTGCCTGGATGCGTGACAAAATCATTACGGCTGTGTCTGGTACCGCGGAGCAGGTACACGCGCGGCAAATTCTGCTCTATAATGAAGATACGGCGCGCAAAGTGGCCGACCAATTGGATGCCGGGGCCAATTTTGCAGACCTGGCAGTGCTCTATGACCCGAATACGGGCGGCGAATTGGGTTGGTTCCCACGCGGATACTTGCTAGAACCCGAATTGGAAGAGGCCGCTTTCGACCTGGAGCCTGAACAACACAGCGATGTGATTGCGTCCGAAGTCGGCTACCATATCCTTTTGGTGGTGGAACGAGACTTGCAGCATCCGCTTTCGCCAGACGCCTATCTGGTAATGCAAGAAAAAGCCTTGCAAGATTGGTTAGCACAGAAACGCACTGAGAGCGACATTGTGCTGGCCCCTTGATCGAAACTTTGCACGGAGACCTTGATGAGTGAATTCAACTTCGATGAACCTGAACCAAAGCCTTCGGGTTTTTCTGCGCCTGCGATTGGCGTGTGGGATATTTTCACAATCATAGTGTTGTTGGTCACGGTGTGCCTGGGTGCTTATTTCGTAATGGTGTTTATTGACCCGGGTTCTACGCTGAACCCGCTCAAGCCGGCGTCTTTTAGAACCCCGACAGCGACGATCACACCTTTGCAAATGGAACCTACCTGGACGCCTACACCGACGGTTTTTCTCTCGCCGACCGCTACCTTGTTGCCCTCCATCACTCCTCCCGCAACCTCAACGCCCGCCAATCTTGTTCCGGCTACCGATACGCCGGTTCCCACGACCACACCTACTTTTACCCCCACGCCAAAGGCGCCGTTCTCGGCTGCTTCGGTCAATGCGATTGAGAGTGTGTTAATCCCTCATTTGGCAAATGCAAGCTGTAACTGGCAGGGTGTAGGCGGGACGGTGGATGATCAGAACAGCAGCCCGATCATTGGTATTGTGGTCCGATTGGCTGGCAAGTTGGATGGCAAGACAGTTGAGTTGACCACGGTCAGCGGTGTCAGCCCGGAATACGGCAAATCAGGCTTTGAATTTGTGCTTGGCGAAACACCGGTCAACTCGCGCGATACGCTCTATGTGCAATTGCTGGACCAGGCCGGTTTGCCGCTTTCAGATCAAATCTACATTGATACATTCAGCGATTGCGAGAAAAACCTGGTGTTGGTGCGGTTCAAGAAAAATCGCTAATATCCACTAAGGACACAAAGAGCACGAATTTTTGTGAATTCAAAAGGTGCCCCTGCGGAAGTAATAGCAAGGGCACCTTTTTTTGTCTATCTGTGTTTATCTGATTTATCTGTGGTTGTGGTTAAACTTCTACATTCCAATGTGCATATTTGGGATTCTTAGCGCGTACAATCCCATCGAATAGCTCTCTAAGTTTTCCTGTTACCGGTCCCATTTCTCCCTTGCCAACCAGGCGGTAATCCACTTTAGTGATCGCTACGATTTGTGCGGCGGAACCGGTCATGAATAACTCGTCGCATATGAACAATTCAGTTCGGTCGACCGAGCGCTCCACCACCGGCAGCCCAAGTTCGTTCTGGGCCAGTTCCATGGCTGTTTTCCGTGTGATGCCTTCCAGAATGTTGTCTGTAATTGGCGGCGTAATGACCACACCGTCTCGCACCATGAAGATATTCATGGCGCTGCCCTCAGAAACATGACCGTTCTGATCGAGCACCAATGCCTCGTCGAAGCCGGCGCGCGCGGCATCGGTCTTGATCAGCGCCGAATTGGCATAAGCGCCGCTGATCTTGCCGCGTGCAGGGATGACATTATCGTCAATGCGCCTCCATGAAGAGATCGTTACGTGCGCATTGGTGTCATTCTTGACATATTGCTTGAACGGCATGGAGAAAATCGTCAATTCATCTTTCAGGTCGTGCAGGCGTACCCCGATGCCCAGGTCGGCTTTGTAGATCAAAGGTCGGATGTAAATATCGGTTTGCCAGCCCTCCGTGCGCACCAGGTCCAGTGTCAACTGGATCAGGCTCTCCTCATCGTAAGGGATCTGCATATTCATCATGCGCCCCGAATTCAGTAAACGATGATAGTGGTCATAGGGGCGAAACACATATAGCTTTTTCTTCTCTTCGTTCCAATACCCGCGGATGCCGCCAAAAACCGCCGTACCGTAATGAAACGCATGCGTAGCCACACTGACCTTTGCCTCTTCGAAAGGGACGATTTTCCCCTCGAAAAATACGTGTTTCGGAAGATCCATGAAACACACCTCCTGACTGGGATGGGGGATTGCTTTGTTTAACGATTATAACCGATGACCTTTTTTGCATCTTCCCCGCGCCTCTGCTTGCCACCGTTTGTGTGATTCACCTTGACAATCAGCAAATTTCCGTTAAAATATAATTCGATGTACATCGAATTAATTCTACGGAAGTGAAATATGAACGACTCTCATGAACTCCTTGATTTTGTCAAAGCGATGGCGGATGTAGATCGTCTGCGCATCATTGGTGTGTTGGCCAAGCGGCGCGCCAATCGATCCGAAATCGCCGGGCGCTTGAATATGCCCTTACGCGATGTGGTTGACCATTTGGCCTTTCTCGAGCACGTTGGTGTGATCAGCCTGAAGGATAACCTGTATGAACTGAACATCGACAAACTGGAAAACCTGGCGCGTACGCAACTGCGCGAAGAAAAGCCCGCATATATCCCTACCCCTGACCTGGACGAAAAGTCCCGCAAGGTGTTGGTATCCTGCCTGAACCCGGATGGCACGATCGAGAACTTGCCGCCTCAACCGGGTAAGCTTAGAGTCATCCTCGATTATCTGGTGCAGGCTTTTACGCCGGGTGTGAACTACACCGAAAAGGAAGTGAATACCATCATCCGCCGCTTCCACGTGGACGTGTCCGGTCTGCGCCGCGACTTGGTGGACGCCGGTCTGCTGGATCGGGAGCGTGATGGTTCAAGGTATTGGCGCCCTTCGACTGCGCTCCGCTCCGCTCAGGGTGAACTCGGAGATGAGTGATGAGCGAAGAGCTGGTCTCCTTCTTCAAAGCCCTGGCAGATGCCAACCGGCTGAAAATCGTAGGGCTGCTAGCTCAGCAGCCATACTCGGTCGAACAATTGGCCGCCCTCCTGCATCTGCGCCCCTCGACCGTTTCGCACCATCTGTCCAAGTTGGCGGAAGTGGGACTGGTCAGCGCCAAAGCGGATAGCTACTATAACGTCTACCAACTGGAAGAAGAGACTTTGCAGAAAACGCGCCTGCTGTTCTCCCAACAAGACCTAGCTGCCGTCATCGAAGATGTGGACCTGGGCGCTTATGACCGCAAGGTGGTCGAAGATTATTCCCTCCCGGATGGGCGGTTGAAAACCATCCCGGCCCAGCGCAAGAAACTGGAAGCGGTTCTGCGCTATGTCGTCAAAGCCTTCGAACCGGGCGTGCGTTACAGCGAGAAGCAGGTCAACGAGATGCTGGCCTGTTTCCATGAGGATACAGCCAGTTTGCGGCGCGAATTGATTGGGAATGGTCTAATGCAGCGTGCCAGCGATGGGGGCGAGTATTGGAGGGTAGAGAGTGGGGAATAGAGAATAAAGTCTGTGTAAGGGAAGAGCGCAAGGAAGTATTTTCTTCCTCACGCTCTTTTGTTTATCGTGACCGAATGCTGAAAGTTTCTCTTCCAGACAGCAATCCTGTCAGCGGTTCAGCTTCCAATGCCATCACTTTGCTGTTGGCAAAGTAGGCGAAATCAAAACCAGTTGGATCACCTGCCTGTTTGCCGGGGACCGGCATCAGCCGCGCTGTCAGGGGCTTATCTAATCGCAGCGCCAACGTGGACAGGTCGAGCAGCAAGGCGGAGATCTGGTCTGCGCTGACATCGCCGGGCAGGGGGATTGTGTCCAGTCCCGTCCCACAGACAGCCGAGTAGAGCAGCAAATCCTTGATGGTCAACGTGCCTTCTGCGGCGCGCTTGGCCAATACCGAATCTTCCAATACAGGTTGCATGAATCCGCTGAAGCCGGTGTGCGGGAAGTTGGCGCGGTCAACCGCTTCGGTTAGGATAGCAGCGGCAGCCAGCGAGCCATGCAGCCCGATTTTCGGTACGCCCATCCCCTCGACAGCCCCGCCCAGTGACTGTTCATCCGTCGGAAATGGCGCCAGGGAAAAGTCGATTCCACCAAAATCGGTTTTGAACTGGCGGGAGAGCTTTTCTGCTACAGCCGCCAGAACTTTGCCGTGCTCTTCCAGCGTACTGACCAAGGCCTTCCGTCCGTCTTCTAAGCTCCGTTTTCCTTTGAAGGCATCCAGGGCCAGGTCGGCGGCTTCAGTGGCGAGGGCAAAGGCTAGCCGGTCGCCCTGGTGATAAGCGGCAGGGAAGAAGGGTGCGCCCGGCGGGACATTTGCCAGCGCTGCAAAGCGCAGATTGGCGAAACCGTCCGGCGTGAGCGGCGCGCACTTGACGATAACCTGAGCGCAGGCATGGACGGCTTCCAGCGAGATGCCGTTGCGACTATCAGCCATTACACCCGAAAAGAAGATGTTTTGCGTGTGCGCTATCGCTTCCGGGATGGTCTTATAGCTGCCGGGCACGTTTGGGAAGGCCGGGCCAAGCGCCGCATACTCTACCCCGATGGAGGGCATTAAGCTCTCGATGGCTTCCGCTAACCTGGGCATTTCCTCGACGTGGTTATTCAGCAAATGGGGGAATGGTACCGTTGCCAGCCGCGTGGTCTGGACTTCATAGCCTGCCGCCTCGAATGCAGCTTTGGCTTCGCTGAGAAACCTGCCCGCCGATTGAAACTTACTTTCGTCCAGCGGCCAGCCGGGGTTGAAGAAGTAGGTGATGGAGCGGATTTTCATTGTTGATTAGAAAAGATTTCTTTACCGTAAAGCCAAAGGAACTTGTCAAGTTCTCTGAAGCTAAATTGCCTCAGTTCGTAATGCGCCCTAAAACCGTCAATGATTTCTTTATAGCGTGGATAGATTTGAAGTTCGGATCGCCTGAATCTCATGAAACTTTCTTGATTTTGGTGGGACCAAAGGATTCGCTCAACATAGCTGTCATAAATAAGGTATTCTTCTGGCTGATGCCAGTGACAATATTTGCTGGCGAACGAATAATTGCGTCGTGTTTTATTACCAATAGTTACCAGTGCAATTTCATCGACAAGTTCTGGCGCCTTTTGTTGGAGCTTAGCATCAATATTTTTGCTCAAGATATGATTCGCAACTTTGACGGTTGCATAAATGTTCGTAGCATATAAGGAATTTAGAGTAGCTACTTTAATGAGTATCTCGGGCAAACTTTGATTGCTTGGATATCTTCTAAATAGTTCCGATAATGCATTTTCAACTGCAACGAGTTCTGAATCATTATCAAATTTGTTTATGTAATCCTGAACCAATTTAGAAGTTGGCCGTTTGTATTCTAGCTTCATCTATAATCACCATTTAATTTTCTTTGCCTCACCACCTCAAACATCAAAATAGCCCCCGCCACGCCTGCATTCAACGACTCGACCTTTTCAGAGATTGGAATGCTGATGGTCTGATTTGCCAGTTTACGCGCCTGCTCACTAGCCCCTTCCGCTTCGCCGCCCACGATCAGGGCTAGCGGCCCGCGGAAATCCGTCTTCCAGCAGGATTGACCATACATATCAGCCAGATAGATTTGCAAACTTGTCTGCTTGCAAATCTGCTCGATCTCATCCCAGTCCATTGTATGGATCGGAAGCCAGAAATGTGCTCCCATCCCCGCGCGGATGACTTTCGGTGCAAAGGCATCCGTTGTTTCGGGAGGCAGCAACACGGCCTGTACCCCTGTCGCTGCTGCTGTGCGGATGAGCGTCCCCAGGTTGCCGGGATCGCGGATCTGGTCGGGAATCAGGATGAAATTGGGGGAATCCGGGAGCGGCAAAGGGCTCAGTTCAAGGACAGCCAGGATGCCCTGCGAAGTCTCTGTTTCGCTGACGGCTTGCAGCAAATCGCCGGCAACATCCTCAACCTCGAAGCCGGCACGCCTCAACTTTCCAACAAGCGCTTGCCCCCGCTCACTCAACCCGTCTGAATACAGCACAAAGTGGATGGGCCATTCCGCGGCTAGGGCCTCTTCCACCAGTCGCACGCCCTCGGCCAGGAAGGCGCTCTCTTCGCGGCGTTCTTTGGACCGTCCCTGTAATGCGCGAGCAAGTTTGAGTTTTGGGTTCTGGGAGGAAGTAATCATGCTTGCAGGAAGGCGTTCACTGTGGCTTGGTCGAACAATACCAGTTTGATGATTTTTACCCCTGATGAAGTATTTTCTTCAAAGTAAGCCTCGATAGCTCCAAGAATTATCTTTGCCGCGCGCTCTTTTGGGAAGCCGAAGATACCGGTCGAGATGGCAGGAAAGGCAATCGATTGTAGGTCAAGCTCATCTGCCACACGCAAGGACCCGGTCACTGCTGCTGACAATTTGGCATCCTCATTGCCGTCACCCCAGACGGGACCCACAGCATGGATCACGGTTTTCGCAGGCAGCAGCCCGCCCGAGGTCCAGGCTGGATGCGCGTGGCTGACCGTACCCTTCGTCCGCACCCACTCGTCCGATTCCTGCTGAATGGTTGGCCCGCCGTGTTTGGAAATCGCCCAGGCTACCCCGCCGCCATGCTGCAAATGCTCGTTGGCAGCGTTGACGATGGCATCCACCTCTTCGGTGGTGATGTCGCCTTGCACGATTTGTACGGTTTGACCTGTGGAGAGAGTACATTCTTTCAGAACTGCGTTCATGGGAATATTGTATCCCAATTAAATGATATAGGGGCAGGCC
>CAZLOC010000199.1:0-7264 GCA_964560935.1 uncultured Anaerolineaceae bacterium
CGGGCTTCGGCAAGAGTCGCTATCATGGGGAACATAATTCTGAGATCATGCCCTGCCCCTGCGCGCAACAAAGCACGTATTTGTGATTTGAACTCTTCGGGGCGGTCGAGAGAAATGCGGATGGCGCGATATCCCAGGAACGGATTGGCCTCTGGGCCAAAATCATAATACGGGACTTCCTTGTCACCGCCCACATCCAACGTACGGGCAACTACCGGGCGCGTCTCCATCAAATCCAGAATGGTTCTGTAGGCTGCAAACTGGGTTTGTTCATCGGGCGGCTTATTACGGTTTAGAAAGAGGAATTCAGTGCGCAGCAGGCCGATTCCCTCGGCACCATATTCGAGCGCCTTGCGAGCATTCTCTATGCTGCCAACATTGGCAACGATCTCCACTCGGTGACCATCCGTAGTTACGGCAGGCTGAGTAGCAAACTCTGTCTCGCGTTCCCTTTGCTCGCTTTCAGCCAGGATGCGCTGATCGAAATCAGCCAGCAATTCCAGTGTTGGGTTTGACACGAGAAGGCCGGCTGTCCCGTCAATCAATAGAAAAGTCCCGTCCGCAATTTCTAAAAGTTCATCTCCCACTCCAACCACGGCCGGGATTCCCAGAGCATTCGCCAGGATGGCTGTATGGGAAGTCGATCCTCCCTCAGCCGTGCAAAACGCCATTACCTTGGATGTATCCAGCGCTGCGGTTTGGGAGGGAGCCAGGTCACGCGCCAGAAGGATCGTCTGGTTGTCAAGCGCCAGCTCGGCCTGGACCCCCAGAAGGATTTCAATCACGCGCCGCCCCACATCACGGACATCGGCGCTGCGGGCGCGCAAAGTTTCATCCGGCAGGCTTTCCAACTGGGCAGCGAAATATTCACAGGCCTGATGCCAGGCCTGTTCGGCATTCATTCCCCTGTCAATCTCGGTTTCTGCCTTACTGACCAAAACCGTATCGTTCAGGAACATGGCCTGGGCTTCCAAAAGGGCAGCTTTTGCATCCCCAACTTGCTGTGAAACCTGTACAGAAAGTGCGTAGAGTTGACTTTCTGCTTCGTGGCGCGCCTCCACAAGGTGTTGTTTTTCGGCGGTCAAATCAACAGGCTTGGCATCAGGAATCACAAATGCCGCATCTTTCCATTGCCTGGACACCCCCCTGGCAAGGCCGCGCGCGGCCGGAATACCTCGTAATTCCTTCGACATCTAAAACTTTCCTGCAAAATCCGATTCGATCAACTCGCGCAGCGCTTCTATCGCCTGCAACTCGTCTTCCCCTTCACACACAAGCTCGATTTCATGGTCCTTTTCCACGCCCAGCATCAACACACTGAGAATGCTCTTGGCATCCACTGCACTTGAATCGCGCGTCAGGTTCCGCACCTGGATGCTGGCCTTGAACTTCCCGGCCAGCTTGACGAATTCAGAGGCCGGTCGAGCGTGGAGGCCGACTTCGTTGATTACCTGCAATTTAATTTGTTGCATTTTTCCTCTCAAGCCAATACTTTTTGGATTAATGCCATTGCTTCCGATGAGTCCTGAGCCTTGGGTAACCCTTCCAACAGGCTGGGAGATTGAATCAACGTGACCAGTTGCTGGATCATATCTACTTGCTTTTCCTTCTCTTTAATGGCAAGCAAAAAAATGACCGGAATATCCAGAACGGTCGAACCGTCTGTGCCCATCTGGGCGAAACGGACAGGTGATTTCAATGTTCCCACACATACCGCTGACCCATTGACATGGTCCGGGTCAGCGTGGGGAATGGCAACTGCCAGCGGCTGTGTGGGTAGGCCGGTCGGGAAGGTCTCCTCCCGTTTCCAGACATCCACGGCAAATTCAGGAGTGACATGCCCCGTTTCAACGAGCGGGGCAGTCAACTTTTGGATGGCGTCCTGCGCATCTGCAGCTTCAACGCCAACCAGGATGTGTTCCAATTTAAGCAGATCAATGAGGGTATATTGCATTCGATATCCAATCAGACCAAAAGTTTTCGCAAGGCAGCCATATTTTCCAGGATTTTGCCATCCTTGAAGACAGCCCGGCCAATCACGACTGTATCTGCGCCGGCCGCAACGACCTGTGATAGGTTCTCTGGATTGAGGCCGCCATCCACAACCCACTCGATCTTTTCCAAGCCCATGGCCTGCTTGCCTTCTCGAACCTTTTCCAACACTTCAGGCAAAAACGGGCAATCCGGGACTTCCGGCTCCGTGGTAAGAATAACAATGAATGATAAATATGGCAACAGGTACGCCAAGTCAGGTATTCGAGTGGCGGGATTGAAAGCAAGCCCTGCCTCCGCTCCCAAAGACGCGATTTGCCGCAATACACGCCTTGGATACAGGCAGGCCTCGTAATGCACTGAGACCCGATTCGCACCCGAATGAATGACATCAGGGAGTATCCATTCCGGATTGACCATCATCAAATGCACATCAAAGGGCAGGCGTGTGATGCGGCGCAAATCTGAGATCATTTTCGTGCCCAGAGTCATCACAGGGACGAAAGAACCGTCTTCGATGTCAAAGTGAATATAATCCGCGCCAGCTGTCTCAAGCTCAATCACAATCTGGCCCAAACGGTCAAGGGGCGCAGCCGCAAGTGAGGGAGAAATACGAACGGCCATGCTTCACTTACTCCGTTCCAAGCGAAGGCCCAAATCATCTAGTCGGCGAGAGCAACGCTGAATTAAATCACGATCCGAAATTAATGCACGAACATTTTCCAGATTGCTGCGGCGGATCATGAATCCGGCTTGTTTCGCAACAAACGGGAACTTGCTGGATGAAAATGCACCTTCCCATGATAACTGAAAGTCACTCAGGTGAACGACCTTGGGTTTGCTTCCTGTCCCCTTTGTTACTTTTGTCGCCTTGGCTTGTTCCAGGATTTGATCGACCAGAGAATCGCTCACACGGCTAAGGTTTTGCCAGGAAAGCACGAGCAAGAGACCGTATGTCACTATAATGGCATTGATCCAACCGGCATTTTGAAAATAAAGTTCCAACAATGCCGGCCCCCAAACCCCGGTCTTGCTCTTCACCCAATCAAAAATGCCCATTGAACCTCAATACAATTTAGAGTGTTGGGAGCCCTGCTAGCAGGGCTCCCAACAACGATGGATTTATTCTCCGCCAAACATATTTTCGAGCTTGACACGGCGTTTGAGGAAATACAAGCCAACAACCAGGAGCAAGCTGACTACCACCGCGATACCCGCCGGGGTTTGGAATAAGTAGTACAGCCCATAAGAGGTCGGGATGGCGGCGTCACTCATAACAGTATAGGTAGCATATCCGGTTGGAATATCCAGACCCAGCGAGCTGGTATTGACAAGCTGAGTTACACCCGGAGCAAGCAAGGTTGTAAAGATCAAGCCCACACCCATCACGATGACGCCCAACAGAGTGGTCAGGATCACATCGCCCGCCACTAGTGGAGCAAGCATGGCTGCCACAAACACACCATCCGCCAGGTCAATGAAGGGCAGGGTGCGGTTACCAAGCGGGGAAAGCGCCAACGCGAGCAAGATCTCCAGCGGGACGAGGAGCAAACCGGACGCAATCACCGTCGAGTTGCCAGCCAGGATCGCCGAATCGAGGCCAATATAGAACTCGCGACCCTTGAACCGACTGGTCATGAAATTATTGGCGGCCTCAGCGACGGGGGTCAGGGCTTCAACCAGGATCGAGACCATGCGCGGGATGAGCAACATCACAGCCGCTGTATTCACTGCCGTCAGGATCGCGTCCTTGAGCGACTGGCCACCCAGAATGCCCAGCAGGAAACCGATGATGAAACCCAATACCATCGGTTCACCCAGCAGGCCCAATCGTTTGCGGATAGTATCAGGGTTGAGCTTCAAATTCTTCAAGAACGCTACTTTGTTGAAGAGCCAGGCAAAAGGTACTGCTAAAAGCATATACCCAGCGGACTGCAGGTGTGGAATGGAGACACCGGGCATCTTGAAATGCCTCTGGATGAGCGGTGCAGACCAGTCTGCCAGGAACAGGGCAATCACAAGAGTCAGGAGAGCCGCGAACAGGCCAAGGATAAAGCTACCGGTGACGAATTGGACCAGCGCCCCCACAAAGGCCATATGCCAGAAATTCCAGATGTCCACATCCAGGGTTTGGGTCAGGCCAAAGAGGAGCAAAAGCACATTCAGCAGGATGCCTAATGGGATGATTAGGTTGCCAACTGGCGTGGCAAACGCCAGGGCTGAAGCGGCTGGCCAACCAATGTCGATCACATCCAGGTTTGTACCGGTATTCTGGGCAAAGGTCTGACCGATGGTGCTGACAGTGCTACCCAACAGACCAACCGTCAGAAAGATACCAACAAAGGCCACAGCCGTCATCAAACCGCTGCGGATGGCGCTATCCCATTTTTGGCCCAAGATGATGCCCAGAATCGCGATCACGACCGGCAGGGCGATCAATGGGCCAAGCCCATTGAGGAACTCACCGATTGAAGTAAGAATACCTTCCATTATTTTCTCCTTTATGGATTTTCTTGTAAGGCACGTGCAAGATTTTGGAGCGTCTCTGTTTGACCAATGCCGGTGATCAGCGATATTCCATTTATAACGGTGGCCACCTTTTCAAATTCGGGGGGGATTTCGGTCGTCGCCAGAATGACATCTGCCTGCGTGCGTTCTGGAGAGATCTCTGTAACTCGATATTGCAAAACGCGCGCTTCAATGCCTTGCTCCTCAAGAAATTTCTCTACCTTCAGGCGAAGCATGGTAGAGGTGGCAATGCCAGTTGCACAAACAACATAAACAGTTTTCATTGCATATCTCCGGTCAGGTCACATACAAACATTGGAAACCAATTTTTATACTCTATTCTGGAAGGCCTACCTCCTTTCCAATAAACCGATAAAAATCCAAGATTTGAAAGCAATTATCCAGACCTTAAATCCTTAACCTTATTCATCAGTTCTTTCACTCGATCAACATCAATAGGATTCCAGGTATTTCCTTCTTTTTTGAAAGCGGTCCCTATCACTGCGCCATCAGCAATTTTTAATTGTTCTGTTACATTATCAACTCGCACCCCAGTGTTTGCAAAAACAGGGGTATCTGGTACCGCTTCCTTGACAAGTTTCAGTGTCTGAGCAGATGTTTCTGCGCCGGCTGTCAATCCTGAAACACATAACGCATCTGGTCGGTTATTGAATACTGTCGAACGCGCGATATCTGCTATCTGACGACCACCAAGATAGGCAGCCGACTCAGGCACAATATTAAATAGCAAGCGGACATGCCCCGCACCAACCGCATATTGATGTCGGATCACTTCACCCACATTCGTATTCCACAATCCGAAGTCGCTGGCGTATACACCGGTAAAAATCTCCCGAACAAATTGCGCACCGGTTGCCATCGCCACGTCGATCGACGCACGAGGATCCCAGAGAACATTGACACCATACGGAATCTTGATTTCCCGTTTCATTTCGCCAATGAGCGCTGCCATACTTGCAACTGTGATCATCTCTACCTTGGTCAGGTAAGGCAGGCTGAACTCGTTCGAAAATAGAATTCCGTCCACCCCTCCTTCCTTCAAAACAAGCATATCGACGCGGGCTTGTTCATACACCCACTCCAGGCCCTTGTCAGCAGCATACTGAGGGTCACCGGGCATTGCCTGCATATGACACATACCGATGACCGGTTTTTCAACGCCAAAGAGTTCTTTAATCCAGGGTTTCATTGGACATCTCCAAAGAGCAACTACCCCCGACTTAAATCCACTTCGGGAGTGAAGGAATTTCCAGTAGCCTCGACAAGCTGAATCGTTTGAGCAATGTCCACCTCATGACACATCTGGATCGACGCATGGCTATAACGGTGCGGGATGGATAGTCCGGCAATCACATATCCCTTGTCACCCAAATACAATTGAAACGCCGGATCGGTAATAACACCCACGATCACTTCACGCTGTAAGGGGATACCTTCCTGCTTGGCTAAGGTTTCAATAAAACGCCGCAACTTTGGCGAGGAGAACAATCCACCCAGCGTACCGCGCCCATGGAAGTCCATCATTTTTATCGCTGGTCCTTTGCGCATCGCTACTGGATGCAAAGGTTTGTCGATTGGTGTATCGGTAGCAATCGTAATATCCAGAGAGATAATCGCATTCGGTTTTGTGGCAGTCACCGTCGGCAACGAACCACGGATACTGAATTCTTCCAATACAGTAAACGAAAATACCATCGTACAAGGCGGCCGTTCCTTGGCAAAGGACTTCAGTACCTCTAACAAGACAAAGACGCCGACGCGATTATCCAAAGCTTTCGAGCAAATCATCCCATCACCAAAACGATGAAAATTGGGATGATAAGTCACCGGGTCGCCAACCTGGATGCCTGCCTGCTCCACATCCATTCGGCTGGTCACTCCGATATCAATGAACATATCATGAACTCCCGGAACTTTATACTTTTCATCCGGCGAGGTGATATGATGGGATTTCGTTCCAACATAACCCGGAATTAAATGACCATCATCCGTTAGAACATCTACTCGTTGGCCCAGCAGGGATTTTTCCGGGATGCCGCCCACACGCTCGATCCGTAAAAAACCGTCCTCTGTAATATTTCTGACAATCAAGCCAAGCTCATCCATGTGCGCCTGAAGCATCAAGCGATAATCAGGGTGCTGGGATCCTTTGAGGATTCCCACTACATTTCCAAGGTTGTCCACACTGACTTCATCCACAAGAGGGCGGATATAGTCGCGAATAAATGCCGTTATGGTATCTTCACGCCCAGAGACAGCATGGATGGCACAAATTTGTTCAAATAAATCCCAATCAAAATCTTTCATATTTTGACTCTCAAATGAATCGAATGATCACAAATTTTGGAGAAGGGAAAAAGTATTATCCCTTCTCCAATAAACTACTCCTGCATTTAGCCGCCGAAGATCAACTGACTGATAGTCGTCAATACCCAGGCAATCCAGTTACCGCCGGAAAGACCGGTGATCTGGACAGCCCCTTCGGGGATAGCAAATCCGATATCTGCCGCGATTTGGGTCAACAACGGAGCAAAGGCACTCGAAATGTACAGTACCATAACCATGATGATGGTGCCATAAAGGATCGAGCGGAAGAAGTTACCCTTTGTCAAAGGCGGGACCATAGCAATGAAGAAAGCGGTCGCCGCGAGATCAGCAGCGGGCAGGGTATTGTTGCCAGGTAGAATAGCAGCCAGGAAGAGCGTGATCGGGATGAGGATGATCGCAGCAGCGATAGTGATGG
>CAZLOC010000200.1:0-7210 GCA_964560935.1 uncultured Anaerolineaceae bacterium
CAGAAGATGGAAGAACTTGGCTGGACATCCTCATTCAGTCTCCCGATTTCTGAAGAAGGCGGTATCCTGTTCTTTCAAAGAGATAGCGAGTTCATCACCATCACCATCGTGCGGGATCAAAGCGACAGCAACAGCGTGGATGTGCTCCTGCAAAAGTAATAGATCCCTTGTAAACGGTACCTCACAAAAAGAAGGGGAAAGTGCCCCGCTTTAATAAATCACAGACTTAGCTAAACATGTCCAATAGACGGTACCAGGTTTTTCCAAAATTAACAAACCAGGCCCTGCCTTGGTAGAATGGCACGCGCGGGATGTTCAAACCATCGAACGGGTTGAAACTTTCCAGGCCGAGGATGGCGTTCGCCATCTGCTCTCCCAGGTAGGTCGCCAGCGTCACGCCATGCCCCACGTAACACATCGAGTACCACATCCCATCCACCTGGCCGGCATGGGCAGTCTGGTCCATGGTCAGTCCCAGCGTGCCGCCCCAGAAATAGTCGATGGCAGCCTCGCTTAGTTCGGGGAAAACGCGCAACATCCCCCGCCGCAGGATTTCGATATTCCGTTTTGCGCTCAGGCCTGCCGCTGTCCCTTCGCCACCCCACACCATGCGGTTTTCCCGCGAAAAGGTGTAATACGCGACCATGTTCTTGGTATCGTAAACCACGCGCCTGTGCGGGATAAGCTTGTGCGCGAGGTCATCCGACAGCGGCTCGGTAGCGATGACGTAACTTTCGGCAGGGAAGACCCTCCTGCGAAACTGGGGAACGATACCCCCAACCCAGGCGTTGGCTGCCAGCAACACTTCTTTTGCGGATACGATCCCCCGTTCGGTGCGGACTATGAACCTGCTCCCGTTATGAGTGGCGTTTTTCTCGATCCCGGTGACGCGCGTCCCCTCGTGGACCTCCGCTCCAGCCCGGTCCGCGGCCAGCGCCATGCCCTGCACGAATTTTGCCGGTTGCAATCCGGCGCTGCGTTCGTTGACCAACAGCCCGTGGTAGGAATCCGTTCCTAACTCGGTGGCAACTTTCTCGGGCGGGACGAGGCGGGTTTCGTAGTCCGCTAGGCGCGCCAGCGTTTCCTGTTCCACTTTCAATCTGTCGAAGTGACGGGGTTTACTGGCCGCTTCGATATTCCCGTTTCGCACGTAATCGCAATCGATGCCTTCTTCCGTCACGATGCGCGCAACCGTATCCGCCGCGCGGACGGAGGCGCGGAACATCTCCCGGGCGCGTTCCAGGCCATGCTGCTCGATCAATTCGGTCAGCGTATGGTGCAGGCAGGAGAGCGCCTGCCCGCCGTTGCGCGAACTGGCTCCCCAGCCGACAGTCTCGGCTTCGAGCAGGGTCACCTTTGCGCCACCTTTTGCCAGCCGCAGCGCTGCCGACGTGCCCGTAAACCCGCCGCCGATCACGACTACGTCGGCTTTTTCGGGCAGGGGTTTGTTCCGATAGGATTTCGGCGCGGGCGCATCGACCCACCAAAAACAGGTTTGTTGAATCATGGAATATTCCTTGAAATCAGCATAAAGGCAGGATGAGTGGGCGCTCTTCCTGCCTTTATTTTTCATTCTGAAGTCCGCCCTGAGCCAGGCCAAAGGGAATCTCCGCACAAAACGCGAGAAACCCTTCGCGGAGTTTATCCTGAGCAAAGTCGAAGGGCTCAGGGTGACATTTCTTATTTACTTATACTGCCAGTTCTGCGAGCCCCAGGACATGCTACCCCAGGTGCTGACCACCACACCGGTCAGGTTATCGGCAACGCCGTAACCGTCCTGGAAGAGATACAGGTAGACCTGTGGCAGGTCGGTATTGACCTGCTCAGCGATTCTACAATAAGCCGCTTTACGCACTTCCAGATCGAAATTGGCTCCTGCCTCGGCAAGCGCCTCGTCCACGGTAGGATTCACCCAACGGAAGTAGTTGCCGCCGCCCGGTAACTCGGCTGACGGGATGGAAATGGACGAGTAGGCGTTGGCATTATAACCCTGCGGCTCGACGGTAAAACCACGGTCGAAGATGAGCATGTCGTAGTCACCAACTTTGCGCGGGGATTGATCCTCGTAGGAGCCGAAAATGATCGAGAAGTCGTAGTTCTGGATACGGGCTTCGATGCCGACCGCTTTCAGGTTCTCCACGATGAACTCTTCCGTGCGCTGCAAGGGTTCGAAGTTGGTGTAGCCTTGCAGTTCCAGCGAGAGGCGCGTGCCATCCGGGGCATATTCAGCGCCCTGCGCCACACGGATGCCATCCGGGCCTTCCACCCAACCGGCTTCTTCCAGCAACTCTACGGCTTTTGCAGGATCATACGGGAATGGACGGGGCAGGTCGCATTCATACCAGCCATAGGCAAACGGGTTGGTCGAATGGGAGACAGTTTTTTCCAGCACATCATCGACCAGTGTATCGTAATCAATCGCTGAGGCAATCGCCTGACGCACACGCAAGTCGCCCAGAATAGGATGGGGCGGTGTCGGCCCGGGATCGCCATCGAATGGCGCGCTCAGGTTGAAGTCGATGGACATATTCCAGATGCCCGGCACCAGCAACTGGGTTGCCCTGCCGGCCAACAGGTTGTTATATTCCACTTCGTTCTCGCTGGGCCACAGGTGGACCTGCGCTTCGCCTTGCATCATCATGGCTGTCTGGGCAGCAGGCTCAGGGATGATCGCGAAGACCAGTTGGTCAAGATAGGGCTTGCCCTCTTCGAAATAATAGGGGTTGCGTTCCAGGGCAATGCTCTGGCCCGAAACCCAGTTGCTGACCACGAATGGACCTGCCCCAACCGGTTGGCGGTTCCATTCCCAGTTTGCCATATCAGTCACCTCGCCGGTGGCGTGCCGTGGGAAGAGGCCATAAGCAAATTGGTCCAGGTAACCAGCATAGGGACTGGAATAGTTCAGCACGGCGGTCAGGTCGTCAGGCGTATCCACCGATTCGATCTGGTCGAACCCATCTACTCCGACAAAAGCACCTGAGTCAGGATTTGATAGCACTTCCCAGGTAAATTTAATATCGTCCGAAGTGATGGGTTCGCCATCCGACCACTTGAGGTCGGATTTCAACGTCCAGGTAACGGTCAGGAAATCGTTGGAAAGTCCACCATTCTCCTGCGTAGGCAATTCGACTGCCAGCATCGGGACAAAGTCACCATTTTCGTCAATGGTCACCAGCCCGGTCATGTTGGTCGCATCCGCAACCTGGCGGACAACGGCCGCGTCCGCCATGAAGTAGTTCAGCGTGGTCGGCTCCTCAGGGATGATGAGCGTCACGGTTCCGCCGCCCCCCTCCATAGGAGCTGTGGGTTCCTCCGGAGCTGGCTGGGCAGGCTCTTGGGGAACAGGCTGCGCAGGTGCTTCGGAGGTCGCCCCTCCGCCGCAAGCGCTGAGCAGCAACACAATCAACAGGATCGGGGTTAACAATTTGGCTTTCATCTCTTCCTCCTTCAGGAAACTAATTCACCGGTACTATTATTTCCCGGTGTGGATCACATACGGATCGAACGCATCACGCAGGCCGTCGCCGATATAGTTAATTGCCATGACGGTGACAAAGATCATCAAGCCGGGGTAAAACGCCAGCCAGGGAGCACGGAACACATGCACCTGCGCCGTGGCCAGGATGCTACCCCAGGTAGGCGTGGGCGGCTGGACGCCGAACCCCAGATAGCTCAAGCCTGATTCCGTTATGATGGCATACGCCATCTGAAGCGTACCGCTGACCAGGATCGGCCCAATGCAATTGGGCAGGATGTGCCGCATTATAATGCGGGAATTGCTGCCGCCCAGTGCGCGCGTAGCGGTAACAAACTCGCGTTCGCGCAGGACCAGGAACAGGCTGCGCACCAGCCGCGCCGGCCACATCCAGGAGAGAATGGCGATGATAATGATCACGACAAGCACGCTGTTCTTCAGCCAGGGGATGGGTTGTTCGCGTAAAAATGCGCCTAACAGGATGAGAACGAACAAAGTAGGAAAGGTGAGGAAGGCGTCGGTAATACGCATCAGGATCGAATCCAGCCAGCCGCCAAAGTAACCGGACAAAGCGCCGACGATAACACCGAGAAGAATAGAGATAAATGTAGAGAGCAGTCCAACTGTCAACGAGACTCGCCCACCATAAAGGATGCGCGTGAAAATATCCCGCCCCAACTCGTCGGTGCCAAACCAGTGTACTGCGTTCGAACGCTGGAAGCTGTTGACCGGTTCCTGCCCGGTTGGGGTGTATGGACTGAGAAAGGCAAATACCGCAGAAAAAACCAGGACCAGCAAGACTGATATGGCAACACCGGCCAGCCGGTGCTTGAAAAAACGCCGGATGATGAGCCGGGCCATGCTTTGCTCTTTGATCGTGGCTTTGCTCAACTCACTCATACTTAACCTGCGGGTCGAGCAAGCCATAAGCCAGGTCGGCCAGGATGTTGGCAACGATGATGAGCACAGCCGTGATCATGACCACGCCCAGCAGGACGGGATAATCCCGTCCGCGCGCCGCATCCCAAAAAAGACGTCCCATACCGGGCCAGGAGAAGATGGTTTCCACGAAGAGCGCCCCGGCGAACAAGCTGGGCAGGTCCAGCGCGATCAGGGTCACCAGGGGCAGGATTGCGTTCCTAAGCGCATGTTTGTAATAGACGTACCGCTCGATCACGCCTTTGGCGCGCGCCGTGCGGATGTAGTCTTCATGCAGCACATCCAGCATGCTGGAACGCAGGAAACGCGAATACCAGGCCGCCCATCCCAGGCTCAAGGCGGTGACGGGCAGCACCAGGTGCCAGAGTGTGTCCAGGAAATCGCCCTCCTTCCCAAAGGTGTTCATGCCTCCACCGGGAAAGAGTGGGTTGCCGGTGAACGGGTTTTTCAAGGTGACATAAAAGATCAGGATCAAACCTAATCCCAACCAATACACAGGCAGGGACTGCCCCATGAACGTGATGGTCGTTGCGATGTAATCGAACAGGGAATATGGCTTGCGCGCCGAAAGGATCCCGATCGGCAGGGCGATCAGCAGGGTAACGATAAACGAAACCCCCACAAGCAAGAGCGTATTCGGGATACGCTCACCGATCATCACCGCTACCGGGCGGCGGAATTTGATGGATTGCCCCATATCGCCGCGCAGCATTTTTCCAATCCAATCCACATATTGCACCGGCAAGGGACGGTTAAGTCCAAGTTGTTCTTCTAATCTTTGAAGTTGTTCTTCGGTGATATTCGGGTTGCGCCGCGCGGCCGTCAATGGGCCACCGGGGGCGGCGCGCACCATGAAGAACAGCAGCACGCTGATAATGAGCAATATAGGAATGGTCTGCAAGATGCGGCGCAGGGCATAGGTTCTCATGTCAAATTTACCCTAACCAGCATGTCATTTTGAGGAGAGTAGCGACGAAGCCCGCCCTGAGCCGGGCCCAAGGGAATCTCGGATTGCTTGGTTATTTCCCCAATAAAACTGAGATTCTTCGCTCCCTCCGGTCGCTCAGAATGACATATACCAATTAATTTTTGGATAGAAACTAATTTCATGAGTACTCTGCTATGCCTCATGAACTATTTTGCCATCCACCATGGTGAGCAATGGCTTGACGCCTGCGATGTCTTCCGGTTTCGTTTGGAATATATCTTCCGAGAGTAGGACAATATCCGCCAGATAGCCTTCCTTGAGTTGCCCCTTCTGGTGTTCCTGGAATTCCGCGTAGGCGGCGTCACGGGTATAGCCGATGAGCGTTTCTTCGAGGGTCAGGCGTTGGTCCGGGTTCCCGGACGCCCATTTCTGGCGGTTGAGGGCAGCGTAAAGCCCCAGCATAGGGTTGAAAGGGGCTACAGTCCAATCGCTGCCAAAGGCCATCCTGGCGCCGGCATTCTTCAAGTCACGCCAGGCGAACGAGACTGGCCAACGCTGCGGACCGGTCCTTGCCAGCCAGACGTCCGCATCCTGCCCCGACAAAGGCGAGTGGATCGGCTGCATGGAAGCGATCACATCCAATTGCTTGAAGCGTGGCATATCATTAGGATGAATCACTTCGATGTGCTCCACGCGATGACGTCTATCGCGTTTACCATTCAGCTTTTGGACCGCCTCGTATCCGTCCAAAGTCCGGCGTACCGCGCCATCGCCGCAAGCATGCACGAAAATCTGCAAACCCATCCTGTCGCAAGCCGCGGCCATCCGGGTGAACCGTTCCAGGCTCCAGATGCCATCTTCGGTTGCGTCGGGATCGTCCGCGTAGGGGTCGATATTCAATGCAGTATAAGATTCCCAAACGCCGTCCATAAAGAACTTGGCAGCGCCGCCGCGGGCATAATCTCCCTGCACTTTTGCCATTTCAGCGGCTTCGGCCAGCATCTCTTCGGTGGCTTCGGGCCTGACCCAGTAGGGGACATAGACGCGCAGCAACATCTCGCCGGCGTCTTCCAGGGCAGCATAAGTCATCATTTCTTCCATATCGCCGTTCATATTATGCACGCTGGTCACACCCGTGGCGGCGATTTGTTTCATCCCCAGTTTGAGTAACTCACGTTTACGCGCATCGGAAGGTTCCGGTACCAAATCATGAACAGCGCTCATAGCGTCGCCTTCGCGCAATTCGCCCGTGGCCAGCCCGGCTTCATCACGGACGATGATTCCGTTCGGACCGATCTCTTTGCCTGGGTGCAGAATCCCGGCCATTTCCAACGCTTTGGTGTTAGCCCAGGCTGTATGCCCGTCGTATGCGCCAACGTAAACCGGTCGATCTGCTATGATCGCATCCAGTTCCTGACGAGTAGAGACGATACCATATTTGATACCGCGCCCGTCAACCCAGGGTGTGGTTTTATTTTCGTTCGCAAAATCAAGCAGAACCTTTTTTAGATCTTCTTTTGTTTTGACTTCCTGGAGTTGCGCGCTTCCCAACCAGACACAGCCCCACAACAAATGGAAATGAGAATCGATAAATCCGGGTAGCAACGTATTTCCCCGCCCATCGATTACTCGCGTTCCTGGACCGCGCCATGCTTCAACTTCAGAATTGCTGCCTACACAAGCGATTCGGTTTCCTATGACTGCGACTGCTTCGGTATGCGGATTCGATTCGTCGCTGGTGAAAACGTGCGCATTCATGAAGATTAGGTCTGCATGTGGGGACATCACTGCTCCTGGCTTTTGAAGTTATTAGAATATAAGCAAAACAGGCGTATCGGTGGGCTTTCTCCCGATTCGATACAAAAATT
>CAZLOC010000201.1:0-2986 GCA_964560935.1 uncultured Anaerolineaceae bacterium
ATCGTCCCGATGTCCTTCGGGAGAGTGACATGAGAATCGTGATTTACTGAATTTAGAAGAATAGAAACAGGTCTCGAACTAAAATTTCCCTAAACAATGCTGAAATCTGCTAATTACCTATTTTCCGCTACCCCTATTTTGGGGTTTAAACTGCGGTTTTTTGAGCCGTTTTCCGCATTTTGCGCAAGAATCTCGCAGGTTTTTATGCTGATCATCACTCAGTTTGCCGAAAGCCAGATGGAATCTGCGGAAATTTCAGCAAAAATCGCCGCCAACAGGCCTAAAACCGCCGTTTTGCGCAAACCCTATTTTATAGGGGGCGGAAAATAGGTAATTAGATGGGAAATTCCCCAAAATTTCCCTTATTTTCAAATCGCAACATCTCAATAAAATCTCAACATCGTTCGTTGGTGGTTCATTTGAATCGAATACCCCCACGATGACTCGAACTATTATTCCGCGGTTTTTACACCAAATATGCTAAGTTTAATACCCAATTGATCCAATTTTTCCCTAGAATCAAACCTTAACTTAGATAAAAACCGCTCAACATCATTGAGCGATTCGAGTTGTGCCCCCACGGAGATTCGAACTCCGGTCTTAACCTTGAAAGGGTTGCGTCCTGGTCCTCTAGACGATGGGGGCTTGTCTTGAGCGTGTCGAAAGGCTTATTTTGAACTGGGGGATTTTATCACCCACTCCAGTATCGGTCAAGCATTTACTCCTGTTTGTCCTCCTTGAGGCGTTGGTTGAGCAGAGCGACTACGTCGGCGTGGTCGCGGTTGAACAGCATGCCAGGGCTCTCCACGCGCAGATTGGGGATCAAGATGGCGGTCAACACTGCATCAAACACAGGGATGAAATGGCGTGCCCCTTCGAACATCATCCCCTGGAAGTCAAACCGACCGGGCAATTCAAGCCTTCCCTCCACCTCATAAGCCTGGGACGTAAAGCGCGCAGGGTATTCTGTGATCGTACCGTACCCACCGCGTACGAGCGCTGCCGGCCCCAGGTCTTCGCGACGTGACAGACACATGACTATCACTTTTTGCTTGACCATGCGCACCATTTCGAAGTGGTCCACCAATTTGGTCGGCATGTGGATTTTTGCCAGTCTGGCGTCATGCACTTCCATGGCCGATTTGGTCGTGTCATTCATCAATCCAATTACACCAGTATTTGCGACCATAACTTTGCCAACAACGCGATATCCGGACGTGTATATATCTGCGGGTACAAAGCGATAAGTCCGGGGCGAGGTAGTAGCCATAACTAAAAACTGCTCCTTTGCGGATTATTCCGGGCGCGGGCGACGAGCATCAGACTTTTGATGTGTTGGCATATGGCGGTGGATTTTCGATGTTGGTTTGCCGGCGTTGGGGTTGAGCAGCATCGCCAACCACGAGATGGCGCGCTCATCATATTCGCGCCGTCCACAGACATCACAGATCCAGGCCGGGAAATTTGGAACGGTAATCAATTCTTCACCAAGCCAGGTAAAGTAGGTAATATAGCGTACTTGCAGCATTCCAGCCGGGCATTCGTTGCATGGGACAGGTTGAGGCAGGTTGACTTCGGTCATACCGGTTCTCCTCGGTGGGTATCAATTGGTGCAAGCAGGTATAGGATGGCTGTCATATTTTACGCAATTATAGGATATTTATCGGATTGCTGCTACTGTCTCGATATGGTCGATCAGATTCCATTCGGGGATAGGCCAGTAAATCAAAATAGCCTTACCAATCACATTCCCGATTGGCAGCAGTCCCCAGGCGTGTGAATCCGACGAATCGTTGCGGTTATCGCCCAGCACAAACAGGTTGCCTTCCGGTACATTCCACTCGCCGTTGTAAATCGGCGCAGCGGCGATATAGGGCTCATCCAGAAGCTGTCCATTGACCTGCACCTTGCCATCAGAAATTTTCACCGTATCGCCGGGCAGCCCGATCACGCGCTTGATCAGATCCAGTTCAGGGGTTTGTGGCGAAGCAAACACAATGATGTCACCACGAGCCGGTAGATCGTTCCGAAATGCCAACCGGTTGACCAGCACATATTCACCATCTTGCAGAGTGGGTAACATGCTGAACCCATCCACACGCACGCGCGCCGAGACTGCATTGATTGCAAAGAACAACACAACTGCCAGGACAATAGTCTCTAACAGGTCCACCAAAAATTGCTTCAAGGAAGGAGAGTCATTCGAAGTTTCGTCGGGCTGTGTCTCTTCGAGTTGTGTGAATTCCAAGGAAGTGCCTCCAGAGTTCTTTCGGAAGGCATTATACTGCTTTTTGCGCCTTCAAACCCGCCCCCAGGCAAAATAGGTAGGAACATGCAATATTCGCTTTCCATGAGCCCAAGCCCACTCATCCAGTTTTTTTAGGCGCTGGATTTCCTCCATTGGGACGGATCCCCTTAAATCGTTTTCCAGCACTGCCCATTCCAGCTCCCATTCAATAGAGGTGGGCGCACCGTTCCTTTGACTTTCGATGGCTCCCGTTTCAACGAGCTCGATCCCGGCTTGATCGAATAACTCTGCCAACCTGCCGCCTAGCGACGGGTCGGCTCCCTGCCTTTGCAGGGATGCAGTCTGCCAGCGCCCCAACACAGCCAGTTCGGCGGGTTCGTCTACGCGGGCGCTATAATCGGGCTCGGCCAGCGCCAGGATGTGCCCGCCTGGTCGGGTAACACGTTTCATCTCATGCAAGGCTCGTTGTGAATCAGAGACCCACAAAAGCAGGAAATGACAGAAGACGATGTCAAAACGCTCGTTGGGATATGGCAACAGTAAGGCATCACCACAGGTCAGGGACGCGGCCGGGGCATGGACTCGCGCTTCTATAAGGGCAGCAGGCTGGATGTCCAGGCCGTGAAGCGATTGGGTTTGAATCTCGCTGAGAATCGCCCCGGTCCCGCAGCCTACTTCCAGGGCGCGCCGTGCTGTTTTTAGTCCGGTGCGTTCAAAGAGATACTTGCGCAGTTCGCG
>CAZLOC010000201.1:3086-4290 GCA_964560935.1 uncultured Anaerolineaceae bacterium
TGTCGGACGAGGTAGCAACCGATTGTAGTGCCGGTGCGCCCAATGCCGCCCCAACAATGCACGTAGACCTTTCGGCCTGCTGCCAGAGAGGAATCAATTTCATCCAGGATGGCCTGCATGGTTTCGGATGTAGGGACGCCATGATCGGTGATGGTGAAGCGTTTGTAATGGATGTCTGTGTCGTAATAACTGGCCTGCTCCCTTAACACAGGCAGGTAGGGCGGCAGTTCAGCAGGGTCGGTCAGGTCGATGAAGGTGTTGACCCCAAAATCAAGGAAGGAATCGATGCGTTGGCGTAATTGTTCGTCCTGCGCATAACCGGGGTATTCCCCGGCCAGGAAGCGGCCTGGCTCTACCCAGTACGATTCCGGAATGGGACGCTTGAGTTCGCTCATGGGTTCAGGCTGCAGATTCCGCTGATGATTTCGTCGCGCAATTGAACGAGTTCAGGATAATCGTAGAAGAACAGGATTTTTTCTTCGGCGATGCTGTCTCCGCCCGGGCGAGGCGAAAGCACGAAGAAGGTAAAAGCTTCAGCGATATCCTCTTCGGGATTGGTGGCGGCATAGTCGGTGACGAAGCGGTCTTCGTACGCATAGTAGAACTCATCCAGCGCTTCGTAATAGGCATCATCATCTTCGATCAGGTTGATGTCCTGCCATTCTTCGTGGATGTCAGCCCAGAATTCATTGAAAAAAGCGTTGATATAAGAATTGGATTGGCTACAGCCCTCACCGGGGAAGTAATCCGGGCAGGCGCTGACTTCGTCGTAGTAGATGTCATCGTCATCGGGGTTGTTGAAGACGGCCACACTGGGCGTGACCTGGTCGGGACCGAGTGTGAGCAGATGGGCATATTCGTGGATCAGCGTGTAGGTCAGGTTGAGCTTGTCGTCCGAATCGCGGATGTCCACTTCGAGGCCCCACAGGGCGGGGTCATATAACGTCTGTGCGACGGCAGCCAGCACATTCCCTTCACCATCTGTGACAACGGAATATTCAGCCAATGAGCTTCGTTCGCTGTCTGGGATCAGTGTGATGAAATAATCCCAAATCTCTTGATGGCTGGCTTCATCTTCTTGAAAACTCGTCAGGTCAGCGGATACATCTTCAAAGTAAGGGTCGCTGATCTGATTCCCTAAGACGCTGTATGTCACCAGGTAGAGTTGCTCAGGTTCTTCGCTATTTTCATCGCCCGAATCTTC
>CAZLOC010000201.1:4390-5547 GCA_964560935.1 uncultured Anaerolineaceae bacterium
TATGCCTGATAGATTTTATCCCAGGGATCCCTCAGCAAATTGCCAAGCACCTGGTCGGCCATGCCTTGCGCGGGGAGCACATCGCCATCCGGCTCAACATACAACCAAGACTTACCCGCCCCGGAGGGGACTTTGTCTTCGGCAGTTTCGAACGCGACCGGGTTGTCAGCGGAGTAGGGCACGGGCAGGTCGAAGGCCAGTTTCATGCCCAGGTTGGCTGCTTTGTCGAGCACATTGTCCATACTATTGCGGACGGAAGTGTCGGCCAATCCCAGCGACAGGCTGGTGACTTCGAGGTCTGCCAGCTTTTGGAGGGTCTCATCCATTTTCTGCAAGGTTTTCTTGTTGACTGTAATGTGTACCGTCGTAAACAGGTCTTCGGGCATGATGGTCTCGAGCGCCTTCCATGAATCTTTGCTATCGGGTTGCAGCAGGAAGAGCAAATGGTCGAGACCGGTGTTGAGCAGCACGTGCAGGTAGCTCTTATCCGCCAGTTTCAGGCCATCGGTCAGCAGGCCGCAGACCTGACCGTTCTTCTCGGCGTGGGCGATCAGGTCAGGCAAATCCTCGCGCAGGGTCGGTTCACCACCTGTAAACGTGACGTGTGGAACGCCCTCCCGCCAGGCGATATCCAGGATCTGTCCCCATTCTTCGGTGGTCAACTCGCGCTCCACGCGTTTGGTCGGGGCATATTCGGCTTTTGTTTCGGTAGGGAGCTTGTAGGTCAGTGCACAGTCGAGGCGAACGGGAGCAGTCAGGTCGGTCGAGTGAGGCGCGACGCGCTCAAAGCCCAGGAAGGAGACGGGGTCCAGGTCTGGTGTCTCGATCAGAGTATGGATGCGATCGATAAAATCCTGATAATCTTCCAGCGCGGCCCCTTTGCTGATGCGGTAACGCTTCGAAATCTCTTTGGCGGCGTCTTCGGGTGGCGTGCCTTTGATGAATTGATAGGCGTATTCCGCGGCAGTAGGGTTGAGATGCAAGATGGTGGACGCGTTTACCACCAGCGTCCCGGAGCCGTCCACCCGCAGCCGCAGATGCAGGCGATAAGGCTTTTCATCCTCCGGCGCGGACCGCATGTGATGCGTGCCTTCTGGCAGGGGGGTGACCTTCGAAAATTGG
This sequence comes from uncultured Anaerolineaceae bacterium, assembly GCA_964560935.1. GTDB lineage: Bacteria > Chloroflexota > Anaerolineae > Anaerolineales > Villigracilaceae > JAABUE01. The sequence continues at coordinate 5,513 of CAZLOC010000201.1, forward strand.
TCAGCAAGACGGTTGAAGATTTTCATGGTTCCTCC
>CAZLOC010000201.1:5647-7189 GCA_964560935.1 uncultured Anaerolineaceae bacterium
AAGCCGGACCAGGAGAGCGAGAAGTTCTCCTGAATGGTTTCGATGATGCTCTGCATGTTATCGAGCTTGGTGTGCACGGCTTCCTTCCAGTTATCGAGGTACAGTTCCTCGCGGATGACTTCATAAAGTTTGGCGGTGTACCAGTCGCCGATCAGCAGCAGATTTTGGTCGGTGTGTTCGAAATCGAGCATAACTTCCAGGCGGTGCTGCACGATGCGCCGGATGCGACTTCGGGTGGGGCCTGGGCGCAGAGCGCGGCGCGGGTCGCTGCGGAACTGCTCGGCGATGTCGCGCAGGCTGTTTTCCACGCTTTGATCGAGCATGCGATAGCGCAACAACTGGTAATTGCCAACCTTGAGCAGTTCGATGTCCGATTGAAAATCGCCGTCCGGTGCGATGATGATGGCGCCATCCCAGTCCACGATGGTCAGGTCATCCTTCGAGTAGCGCACGCGCGAGACCAGGATGTCCTCGATCTCGGCCTGGTCCAAGGCTTCACGCTGTGTGCGAATGAAGTGCGCCAGCCGCCGGGCGTTACTTTCTACAAACGCATCCGAAGTGCTAACTGTGCCGATCATCAGGATGATATATTCCTCGAACAAGCCACTTTCGAGATATTTGGCCGGGATCAACTGCCTCAGCAGGTCATCTTCGATGCTCTCCCGTTTTTGGATGGCGGACTGAGTGAGCACATCGGACAATGGAAATTTGCACTCAATGACCTGGATGCGGTCATCGTAACGCTGCCGGGAGACAGCCACCGTCTCGCCTCCTGCCTGGGCCTGAACCTGCCCCAGCGTCCTGACGGAGATGTCCACCGGCTGGAAATAGGGCGCGTCTTTCAGCCCGCGAATCTGCTCCGGCGGCTCGGATGATTTCTCCACTGGGTCAGGGAAACACAGCAGGTAACAGATCTGGGCGTCAAGAGTGGACATAAAAATTATGAACGGACAAAATGCGGCATCTCAAACGGGACTTCGAGCGCCAGTTCCACGAAACCGGCGTACTGCCCGTCTTTGTACCAGGGGCTTTGATAGATCAACTTCTTGGTGCCGTTTTTCTCGATCGAGTAAACGTTTTTCTCCTTCGCAGCCAGCAGGCATTCGGTTTTTTGGCGCGCTGGATCTGGGTGGCAATCCAACATATTCGCGCCAATTAATTTGCGACCGCCTTCTTTTGCGTAACCTTTTGCGGCTTTATCGTTCATTTCAAGGATAATACCGTCCGGGTCACAAACGGTGACCGCTCCCGGAAATTCCTTGATCCAAAAGTGCTCTGAATGGGTATCGAATTCTGTCATGCGGGCAGCTCCAGTGAAATCAAGTCTGCGTTCTCGAATTTTAACGGACAACCGCCGCCGCATTCCGCCAGCAATCCGCAGCCATTGCATTTGACGGGCAATCCTTTGCGCTCGCGCAGGCGTACCGATAGTTCGTGGTTCCAGATCGAATCCCAATCGTCGTCGAGCATATTGCCCAACGATGTGTAATAGGATTGGCAGGGCAGCACATTCCCATTCGACTCGATGCACATGCTGTACAG
>CAZLOC010000202.1:0-2752 GCA_964560935.1 uncultured Anaerolineaceae bacterium
ACCCGGTAACATCCCGAACCCGGAAGTTAAGCACATCAGCGCCGATGGTACTTGGTGGGCGACTGCCTGGGAGAGTAGGTCATTGCCAAGGGATTATTCTTTTTAATATTGGAATTGTCTAATTTAGAATTCTGATAAAAAGACGCTGGCAATATACAAGCGTCTTTTTGGTTCAGGGTATTTATCGCTCCTGATGTTACAATTAGTATATGAGTGCACAGCCTCAGCCGATCCCTTTTTCCTTGCAAGCCTATTTTCAGGAATATGATCTGGCGGATTTGCATTTGCGTCGGGATGCAAATCTGATCATTCAACGTACATTGGAGTATGGTACCTGGGAGGAGGTGCGCTGGCTTTTTCAAGTGTATACCCGTCAACGCATCCAGCGCTTTTTGCGCGAACACGGGGAGCGTTGGCTAAAGCCCGTTACTTTTTACTACTGGCGTAAACTGCTGGGCGTCCGCCGCTGGCAACCCGCGCCATTTGGTAAAGGCGAATTATGGAATCCTTGAGCAAACCCCGCTGGGAAGCGCTGACGCCCGCAACACGTCAGGCTTTCCATAAGGTGGCGCGCCTGCCGTTTATTAATAGCTTCTACCTGGCTGGCGGTACAGGATTGGCCTTGCACCTGGGGCATCGATTTTCAGTTGATCTCGATTTATTCTCTCCTGATGAGGCAGCGGTTAGCCCTGACCAACGAGATGCAATGCGAATGTTGCTGGATGATCAGTCCCTATCCATTACCCATGACAATGATGGGACCTTCGTTGCCACCTGGCAAGATGTTGGGATTAGCTTCTTCCGCCTGCCGCTTTACCCTTTAGTGCAGTCCCCCGTGTTGTTAGAGGGCATTCCACTGGCGACAATTCCAGAGATTGGTGCGATGAAATTGGCTGCAATTATCGATCGCGGCACGCGTAAGGATATGGTTGATTTGTATTACCTGTTGCAGGCCGTTTCTCTGGAAACAATTTTTGAGGTTGCTTCTGTGAAATATGCCCGTGTGCGCAGTTTTCCGATCAGCGCGATTCGTGCTCTTGCTTATTTTGCAGATGCGGAGGCATTTCCCCTGCCGCGTATGTTAGATCGAACGCCTTGGACAAAGATGAAAAAGTTTTTAGAGCACCAGGCTATGGAAGCCGGGCGTAAAAAATTGTCAGATTTATGGGAGCTGGAGTGAAATTTGTGTCTTGATGGATATTCCGTCAATCCATTGCCAAGGGATTATTCTTTTTAATATCAGAATTATCCTATTTGAATTTCTGACAAAAAGAGGCTTGCAATGTGCAGGCGTCTTTTTGGTTAAGAAAGGTAGCTGATACTATACTCTCTTGTCGCTCCCCATAATATATAAGAGTATTGCCTCAACGATCCCCCTTCCATTTTCAACAAATCTGGATACCTTCTTGTTCTAGTTTAAGCCCGCGGTGAATGAGATGTTCTATGATCGGCCGTACGTCGGCAAGTTCTGGTCGGTTGCATAGGTGTCGCAGGTTGCGCACGTCCGTCGAAGCCAGCGGGCGGGATAGGTGGATGTATGTTTCAAAGGTGGGAATATCTATCAGGTGAGGCTGGATTTGATACCTGATTTGTTTTCGCATTTGTGAGAGGATGTTGAATCCGCCATAGTCAATGTCGGACCAGATGTAGATGGGGATTGTTTCGGGAATGAGACGGAGCAGGCGACGGATGGGTGGGGATGGATTGCCCATGAGGCAGATAGTTGCGTATTGTGTGTTCCGTTGGGCAATTTCTTGGGTGCGGATAAATTCATGGAAGGATGTGAGGTTTTCGATGCAGAGGACGGAGTCGGCGTGGATGGTGACAGCTTGGATGGTTTCGATTTGCGCAGCGGGGAATCCAACGGAAGGGGTGAAGCCTCCCAGCGGCAGGATTTCTCCGCTCTGGGTGGTGAGCTGCCAGTTGCCAGCCAAGTGGATATAGTTGGGGTTGGCAACAAGGTTGAGTTCTCGGAGGAGGTTTTCGGCGAGAAGCATTTTCCATTCGGGGTTGGCGAGGCGCGCCAGGCGGACGATGGCGGGTTTTAGATCGTCAAAGCGTTTGCTGTCGTTGAAGGTGCGCACGCTGAAAACGCGGTAGGGAGTCTCGGCTTCGAGACCGGGTAAGGCCGATAAAACGGTCAGCAGGTCGAGGTTCCAGGATGAATCGGTCAGGCTGAAGGGCGCGGGGGATTTTCCGGAGCGGAGTTGGGTCAAGGTGCGTTGCATGGCGCGAAACCGCCAGTCATCCCGTGAAAAGCGAAACTGGTCGGCGAGAATTAGAGTCTCGAGTCGAGAACGTTGGTCGGTAATTGCTGAACGATTAAGTAATTCGTAGATACGTGTTGCGTGTTCCGTTTTGAGGATAACGGAATCGATCAGATGATCGGTTTCGCCTGGAACCCAGACAAGTTTGACAAGGCCAGCACGTTCTAAAATCTGGAGTTGTTCATTCGCGGCGAAACGAGGTTCGGGTTCTGTTTGAGAAAAATATGAGGGGAGGCGAACATCAGTGAAAGAAACTTTGATAAAACGTGTGCTCGGGTTCTTGCGGCGCTCAAAAATATCAAGCAACGTATTCAGCACGACTGTAATATCAGGGGATGGGGCAAAAGAGATTTCCATGAAACGTGTTGCGTTTTCCGTTATTCTTTTTCCAATTCCGCAATCATCTCATTTTTGTCGATTTCGATGACGAAGGCATGGCTGTTTTTGCGGACAACCGTGCAGACCGTATCCACGTAGGGCAGGAG
>CAZLOC010000202.1:2852-7158 GCA_964560935.1 uncultured Anaerolineaceae bacterium
AGTTCCTGCTCGGCAAGGCTGCGCTGATGGGCGATTTGGGTTTCGAATTGGGGGAGTTCGGAGTTGACGAGCTTGTTTCTTTCATCGGTGTAGCGTGTTGCATCGTCCGTGTCGTCGTAGCCAAAGTCATAGCGCATGGAGTAGGCTTGCTTGGATTCGCGTAGGCGGTCACGGTTGCGGGTTTCGGCGGTCTGGTAGTCGTTTTCGTAGCGCTCGGCGTTCTGCTGGATCACTTCCGCAGGCTGGCGCTCAAGGCGGCGACCATATTCTTTTTCGATTTCGCTGCGGAACTCTTCATCAGGATTTTCGCCGACAAGAAATTCTTCCGCATTTTGGATGGACTGGTCTATCTCGCGCTCCAGGCGAGGGATTTCACCCTCGGCCAGACTCTGGGCGTCGGCATCCATCCCGCCGATGCGACGTTCGACCGAGCCTGCTTCCGTTTGTAGACGATTGTACTCGGCCTGGTGCTGGTCCACGGCGGCTTTCAGAGTGTCGGTGGTGTGTGAGTCGAGTTGGGCTAATTCTTGTGTGAGTGTTGCGTGCTGCGTGGTGCGTTCAGGGAGGATGGCGAGGGCTTCTAGGGCATGCTCCAGGTCGATGAGCGGGCGGATTTTGTCGCGAGTGAGGGCGAGACGTTCGCGCAGGGCGGTGTCGCGTTCGTTGAGCGAGATCATTTCTTTTGCAATTTCATCCAGGCGCTGCTGGCGGCTTTCCACCTGGCTCGTCACGGCGCGTTCGCCGATGAACCAGCGTCCGTAGATTTGCGGGTTGATGTGGCTGTCGGTGTAGTTACGGCGGACGAAGCACTCACGAGTGACGGCAGTGCGATGGTTACGGAGTTCTTCGAGGCTTTCACATTTGACGTAGTGGCCGAGGAGCAGGTCGATGAAGGCGCGGGCAGCGGGGTGCGAGGTGGTGATTTCGGATGATAGTGAGTCGTGCTTCGTGTTGCGTTGAGCGTGTTCCGATTGGTTTTCAAGGATACGTTCGGTATCAAGTAGTGCAACACCGTGCAACCCATCTTTGTGGCGGCGGTCGCGGTAGAGGCGCATGGCAGCTTCGTAGTGGGCAGCAGGAACGAGGATGGTGAAGCGGTTGCGCCCCAGAATGCCCTCGATGGCGTTCTGCCATTCTTTGTTGGGAATCTCGAGCACTGTGCAGAGAAAGACGACTTCTTCACTGGAAAGCCCAAGTTCGGCGCGCAATAGTCGGCGCAGGTGGCTGGCCTGCGGGGCTTCGCTTTCGTAGCTGACGTCGCGGTCGCCGGTGCGAAGTTTGCGCACTTCGTCTTCCAGGCGCGAGGCTTCTTCACGTAGAGTAGTTGATTTCTCGTTAAGGATGATCTGTTCGCGGGCGTAGTTTTGGGATAAGGTTTCGAGAATGGATTGATAGTCTTGAATCGTGTTGCGTGTTATAGGCTTCGTTTTGGATGTTTTCTGTTCGGTGATGAAGGTTTCAAGTTCTGGGGGGATTGTTTGATTATCATTCCCCAGTAATTTTCGCAGTTTTTTGGCATCGGTTTGTTCCTGAACAATGATGGCCTCGGTATCAGCTTGGCGTTGGCGCATGAGGGAGAGTTCAGCATCGAGAACAGCGAGTTTCTCAGTCAGGTCACGCTGTTTGCTGGCGGTTTGATCGGTTTGCAGGGCGATTTTAGCATCGAGCAGGGCGGTTTCTGCATATTTCAAGTTACTGGCGAGTTGCTCGCGCTGGATTTCAGCGCGGTTGAGTTCGAGACGGATTTCGTCCAGTTTCAGGCGGGCATTTTTGAGCTCGGTGGTGTGGATTTCTCCACGCGAGCGGCGGGCGATGTAGCCGTTTGTGATGCGCCGGCGGCGGTTGGCGGCGCGTTCTCTGTCGAGTTCGTCGATGCGTTCGAGCGCTTCGATACGCTCGCGCACGTCGGCGGCCAGGCTTTCGAAGTGGCGCAGGGTATCGAGCTGGGCTTGCAGGGTTTTGACATCCAGCAGGTTTTCGTCGAGCAGGTAATTATGGACAAAGGAGCGGATGTCGGTAAGCGGGCTGAAGGCCAGTCCTTTGACGATTTTGGCGGGAAAGGAGTCTTTGAGCTGGCCGAGCCGGTTGAGCAGGTGGACGCGGTAATCTTCCAGCCGGGTAAAAACCTGGGCGCGGGAGGCAGGCGGAAGGGCGAAATGTTCGAGGTGGCGTTTAAAGGCGCGGGTGTCGAATAAACGTCCAGGGGCGGAATCCGCCTGGAAGAACCAGCGGTCATCCAATCCTGCATTGTGAACGATAAAGTAGGCGACATCGGGGCTGCGGCCGTCTTCGAAGGCGTCAATGACGGCTCCGTGTGAGAAGCAGGTGCCATCAGGGTTGCGGAATTCGAGGGCGATCACGCCGGTGGCATCGCCGCGCAGGAAACGTTGGCCCTCAGTGCCAAGTTCGCCGCGCACGTAACTGGCGAGGGTGCGCTTGCCGCCTGCTAACGCGGCCTGGTTGAAACGCACATCGCGCTGGCCGCCAACGAGGGCAAACTGGACGGCATCCAGAACGGTGGATTTACCCGCGCCGTTGATGCCGATGAAGTAGGTGCTGCCCTCGCAATTGATGGTGGTATTTTCAAATAAATGCCAGTTGATCAGACGGATTTTGGTGAGGGTTTTCATGGGAAATCCTTACTCGGTATCGTCAATTTCTTCTTCGTCGGAGGAGCGATATTTGCGGATCCAGGCGTCGAGTTCGTCTGCGGTTTGGACGGGGAGGATGAGGCGGACAGAGCCACGCATGCGCAGGCGGGCTTCGGCATCTCGCACGTCGATGGTGCGACCGTCCAGGGTGTCGATCAGGCCCATAGTGCGCAGGCGGCGCAGCAGGTTTTCATATTGGATGATGCCGAGGTCGCGTTCCTTGCCGGTAATGGTGCGATATTCTTCGCGGACTTCGCCGATGGTCACGACCGGGTCTTGCGCCAGGCTGAGACGTTCGGTGTGCTCCTCGTAGAGTTTGCGCAGGACAACGATCATCAGGGTTTCGTCCAATTTGTAGCGGGCGCGGCAGTAGCTGTATTCAGAAATAGTCTGAAATATGCGATGGTAGTCATCATGGAGCAGGTTGTAGCCAGCCAGTTCTAGCGCCGCTTCGCAGGCCTCGCGGTGGCGGTGGACAAAGTAGTAATCATCCTTGTCATCATCTTTGTCCTGGTAGAGAAAAACTTGGCCGAGGATGCGGTTGACCACGCGGGGGAGGTCGCGTTGGGATTTTTCGGGGAGGGAGGTAAGATGGGTAAGTTCCATAATTCTCACAGTTTGTATAGTTCGAATGGCACAACCCGATATGCGCCCATATCAACGGGTTCACCATCGATGACATCGAGTCCATAGGCGACTTCAGGATGGTGGGCATAGGCCAGGATGGTGGTCAGCCAGTGCAGGTCACCGGATACATCGGATGGGATTTCGGTAATGTGCATCTTTTTGTGCCCATTGAAGAAGCCGAGTACTTTACGGTTGACTTTATCGGGCGAGAAGGCCTGGGTGACATCTTTCATGGTCAGGTTACGCAAGGATGCCAGGTCTTCTGGGTGAAGAGTTGGGACGATGACAGTATCAGGCATGAAGGGGGCTCGGCGCTGGGGCGGAGTGTAGTAGCTGTGGATGTCGGGCAGGTCTACGGGATGCTGGCGAAGGGTGGGCGCTTCGGCAGGCAGATATTCTTCCCCTTCGTCCTTCATTACCGAAAGTTGGCGAGCCAGGGAAACCAGCCGATCTTTGAAACTGCCGTCGGCGTTGCCCAACTGGTAGCGGATCTGGCGCAGGGAAGTGCGCAAGTATTGGGCGTGACGCTGGTCGATATCTTCGAGCAGCGGGTCAAGCCCTTCGAGTTGGTGGATGACGAATTGCAGGTAACCGGAAAGCGTTTGCTCGGCCTGGGCGGGATTCAGGCGGCTTTGCAGGGCCATCTCGTCGGCGGTTTGAGTCAGCCAGTCGGGGTCGAGCTGCCAGGTTTGCATCTGGTTGATGATGTCGCGGCGGTAGCGTGAGACATGGTCGGATGTTTTCAAGGCATGGTACGATGCGCCCAGCGTTTGGGAGTAGTCGTCAAATTGCAGGCGCAGTAGGTCGGCGATCTCTTTTTCGCGGGTGGCGCGTTCCACGTAGCGGCGGATGTTCTGGTTGAGCTCGCTCAGGCCGCGTACCATCTGGCGTACGTTTTCGTAGGCCTGGGTCACGGCCAAGGCAGGGGAGAAGTCCTTGTTAGTCTCGGCGGCGGTGATGAGTTGGTGAGCTGTATAAATTTGCCCGGTGAATTCGTGCGGTTTTTGTTCTTCGATTTTGCGGAAAGC
>CAZLOC010000203.1:0-7157 GCA_964560935.1 uncultured Anaerolineaceae bacterium
GCCGGCTGCTTGCATATTCGTGCCATTCTGGATTTAAAGCGCGGCGAGGGCGTTTGCTCACTACGTTCTATCGCGGAGGCAACCCTGGCACTGACTTTGCGCTTGGGCGGATCGATGTCATCAGAACATGGCGATGGGATCGCGCGCGCTGAATTCCTGCGACAGATTTATGGGCCAGAGGTCGGAGAGGCTATGCAGCTTCTCAAGAATGCCGCTGACCCGCATAATTTGCTCAATCCTGGTAAGATGCTGGACGCGCCGCCGATGGATACGCACCTGCGTTATGGAGAGGATTATCGAGCCGAAGCGTGGGCACCTGTGCTGGATTTTGCTCGAAACAATGGCCTGGCTGGTGCGATTCAGCAATGCAATGGACAGGGTGTTTGCCGCAAAGATACCGGTGTAATGTGCCCGTCTTTCCAGGCGACGCGCGAGGAAGGAAATTCTACACGAGGAAGGGCCAATTTGCTGTGGGCGTTGACTTCCTTTCCAGTGTCATTGCAAGTGACCAAAGGGAGCGAGGCAATCTCCTCGCTGATGAGATTGCTTCGTCGCCGCGATGCGGTTCCTCGCAATGACGCGCTGGGTGAATCTGTGTATCATGCTCTCGACCTGTGCCTGGCCTGTAAGGGTTGTAAGGCTGAATGTCCTAGCGGCGTGGACATGGCCAAACTCAAGTATGAGTTCCAACATGAGTATTACAAGTCGCACCGCCGCAAGCTGCGGGATCATTTGTTTGCTTACATCGGGCCGCTGGCGCAATTGGGCGCGCCATTTGGGAAGCTGGTCAATTGGAGTATGGAGCAGCGCTTTGTGCGTGGACTGGTCAACCCGATTTTTGGTCTGGCTGAAAAGCGAGAATTGCCAAAGTTTGCCCCACAGCTCTCAATGCCCGCATCTCGATTCCCGGATATCGAATACTGCGAATCGGTTATTCTCCTTCGAGATACGTTCACCCATTTCTTCGAGCCAGAGATCGAGCGGGCTGCTCTGGATATGCTGACTGCCTGTGGCGTTGAAGTGAAAGTGTTGCCATATTTCAGCGCCGGGCGAACCCTGATCTCGAAAGGCTTTCTGGAGCCTGCGCGTCGTCATGCCGAGCGAGTTTTTGATGCCATCCAGAAGCTCGACCCGGAAGGAAAGTTGCCTGTGCTGGGTATCGAGCCCTCGGAGTTGTATACGCTGCGGGATGAATTTCTGGATCTGCTGCCTGAGCGCCGAGCCGATGCCGAAGCGCTGGCCTCTCGGGCGTGGCTGGTGGAGGAATATCTGGTCCGTCCCGGCGCAGATAATAAAAGTCGCATTTTGCGCGTAACCGATAAATTGCAGGATATTTCTTCTCAAAATTCTCCAAAGCTCTTGTTGCATGGACATTGCTATCAGAAAGCCCAGCCACCCGCCGCAGATGGTTGCCCGGTGGGGCAGAATGCTTCTGCTGAGCTCTTGCGCACTGTGGGTTATGAGGTGAAAATTATCCCTTCTGGGTGCTGCGGGATGGCGGGTGCGTTTGGGTACGAAGATGAGCATTATGAATTGTCCATGCAGGTGGGGGAGTTAGCGCTGTTTCCCATTGTGCGTGAAGCCATGCGGAGCGGAAACGAAGTATCAGCGGTGGGCACTTCTTGCCGGTCACAAATCGCGGACGGGACCGGGGTGGCGGCGCGGCACCCGCTGGTGCTGTCGGTGCAGCGGCTGGGGTCAATGGTTTGAATACTCTTGCAAAGGTTCTAAACCTTCGCAAGGCTGTAGGCTGCAATCGCAAAAGCCACTTCCACATTGAAGGAGCGTTTGCGCCCGCGCATGGGGATGTGAACGATCTGGTCGCACAGGTCGAGTAGGTCGGGGTCGACGCCGGTCACTTCGTTGCCAAGGATGAGAACGTCCTTCGTGGGCATGCCCTTCGACTGCGCTGCACTCTGCTCGAGCAGGAAAGTGGTGATGGGGATGGCGTGCGGGTCTTGTTCGAGCGCAATCAACCTGTAACCTTCACCCTTCAACTTTTTGGCTGTTTTCAACGCGTTGTGGGAATATTCCCAGGCTACGGTTTCTTCCGCGCCAAGTGATGTTTTACGCAATGACTCATTCTCGGGCGTGGGGGTGAATCCACACAGGTAAAGCTTGCTGACGCCCAGTCCATCCGCTGTACGGAAGATGGAACCTACGTTCCAGGCTGAACGGATGTTGTCGAGCAGGGCTTCGAGATGTTGTCCATTTCCTCTCTGGAGGAGAGAGTCCTTCTTGGTTTCAGTGGGCAGGCCCCGGCTGAGAACGAGGCGCGTATCACCCAGGCAGACAGGGCAGCGTTCTCCATAGGGATGTCCTTCGACAAGTGGGTAGCGCAGTCCGCAATTCTGGCACTGCCGGATTTCGTAATATGAAGCAGTCATCAACCCGATTATATACAACATCGGGGTAAAATTATTACCAGCCCTTATGCGACGCCTCCTTCCAGATTTTATCCTTGAGCAACACAACGCCGGCCAATCCCGCGGCAGTTTTGTGGCTGCGGGTTTGTTTGTTGACCTTTCGGGTTTTTCAGCCATGGCGGATGCGCTGGCACAGCACGAACAGGCGGGTGCTGAAGCACTAACCGAAGTCATGCGCGCCGTGTTCGAGCCGCTGGTCAGGGCTGTGTATTCACAAGGCGGGTTTGTAGTCGGTTATGCTGGCGATGCCTTTACCGCCATCTTCCCAAATATGCCTGCACGGGCTCCAGCAGTGTTGCGCTGCCTTGCAGTAGGGTTGGAAATGCAGGCGCACACCAGGCTTCACCCGAAGGCGGTTACTCCCTATGGTCGTTACCCAATCTACGTCAAAGTTGGCATCGGTAGTGGGCAGGTGGACTGGCAGATCCTTTACTCGCCCGACGGGAGCAGGGCAACCTACTGCGTGCGTGGCTCTTGTGTGGATGAAGCCGTTGTGGCGGAGGAGTGTGCCCGTCCCGGTGAAATTATGCTGAACGCTGCGACCTATTTGGAGTTGGAACAGATGTTGGAAGGGGATGCAAATGGCGAGTGTTACCGGTTGAGCAGAGTCCGCGCAAAACTCCCCGAACCGCATCCTTATGCGGACACTCTGCCTGCCCACGCACCCTCCGGCATGTTTTTTCCCGAAGATCTTCTTGCGCTCCCCTCTGTTGGTGAGTTCCGGCAGGTGGTCAATCTCTTCATTGATATCCCCATCGACCCGACCAACGAAGCCTTTGTGACGCCATTCATGGAAAGTATATTTGAATTACAGGAACGATATGGCGGTTTTTTCCTGCGCCCGGAGATTGGCGACAAAGGCTTTAACTTGCTCATGTTTTGGGGCGCGCCGGCTGCACACGAGACCGACGTGGAGCGCGCCCTGAATTTCATTCTCGAATTGCTGAAACGTACCAAGTTGCCTCTCAAGGCAGGCGTCACCTACTTGAAAGCATACGCAGGCTTTATGGGCGCATCATTGCGCGAAGATTACACCGCTTATGGCTGGGGTGTGAACCTGGCTGCACGCTTCATGGGTTTGGCGCGACCGGGCGAAGTCTGGCTGGACGAGGAAACCGCTTACCGTGCTGGAAGACGATTTACGACTCGCTACGAGGACGCGTTCACGATTAGAGGGTTTGCGCGTAAACAAAAAGTCTTCAAACTACTTGGCCGTAAAGATCTGTCTGATACAGTCTACCAGGGCGAATTGGTTGGCCGAAATGCTGAGTTGAAACGCCTCTCTGATTTCGTTGCGTCGCTCCTGTCTGGACAATTTGCAGGAGTCCTTGTCGTTCAGGGCGAGGCTGGGATTGGCAAGAGCCGCCTCGTCCATACCTTTCAGTCGGCTGCTTCCCAGGCGCATGGTTCGGTTCAGTGGATCATCTGTCAAACCGACGAAATCCTGCGCCAATCGCTGAACCCGTTTCACGCATGGTTGCAAAAGCGCTTTCGCATCTCCCCAACAGTATCCAACGAAGTCAACCTGGGTAATTTCAACGACCAGCTTCGAGACCTCGTTAGAGCAACGCCCGAACCGGGGCTTGTAAAGGAACTGGAACGCACCAGTTCTGTGTTGGCGGCGCTGCTTGGTCTGAATCAGCCTGGCTCTCTCTACGAGCAATTAGACGCCAAGGGCCGCTATGAAAATACATTCATCGCTTTAAGCGCTCTTATGCGTGCTGAAAGTTTGCAAAAGCCTCTGCTGATCTTTATCGAGGATATTCAGTGGCTGGACGATGACTCGCGCGCTTTTCTACCGCATCTCGTCCGTACGACCCTGGTCGACCCGGATAAAATTTACCCAATTGCTATCCTGGCAACCCGGCGGCCTGATGGTGAAGCGATAGACTTTGGCGAGACAGTGGCGATCCAATCCCTGGAGCTTGAAAGGCTTTCTGCAGGCAACCTTGAGAGCCTTGCTAAGAATATTCTCGGCGCTCCTGCCAGCGATATACTGCTTAACTTGCTGGTGGCACGCTCCGAAGGGAACCCCTTCTTTGCGGAACAAATCCTGCGGTATCTCTCCGAGAAAGCACTGCTGGTCCAGGAGTCAGATGGCAAACTGTCTGCCGGTAAGGGTTGGGAAGAAGCGCTTCCTTTGGGTGTAGGCGCAGTGCTGATCGCCCGTCTGGACAGCTTGGCGCATGATGTCCGTGAAGTGGTACAGACTGCTTCGATCCTTGGGCGGGAGTTCGAAGTTCCTGTGCTGTCACAGATGCTGCACGGTGATGCCGAACTGTCCCAGAAAATTGCCCAGGCCGAACGCGCCGATATCTGGATTTCCCTGGATGAGATCCGCTATATCTTTTACCATGCTATGTTGCGAGACGCAGCCTATTCCATGCAATTGAGCGTACGCTTGCGGAAATTGCACGCGTTGGCGTTGTCCGCGATGGAAGTACTGTATGCCAGCGATCTTAAATCCCATTTCGGTGAGCTGGCCTACCATGCCGAATGCGCCAACTTGACCTCAAAAGCGTGTTATTATCTCATACAAGCGGGCCACGCAGCGGCAGATTCCTACCAAAACAGCCAGGCTATGGATTATTTCAGCAGGGCGCTTGCGTTGACGCCAGTCTCTGATGTGAAGACACGCTTCGAGCTTTTGCTTGAACGCGAAAAATTATATGGCTATCTGGGGGAGCGGGCGTTGCAGAGCAAGGACCTGGGTTTGCTCAAGAAGTTAGCCCAACTCTCGGATGAAGATGCGTATGCTTCTCGCGTCTGGGATTTGTATGCGCGTTTCTTTTTTGGTTTGGGCGATTTTCCACGCGCCGCCGACTACGCCAGCCGCGCTGCGTTGGCATCAAATGTGGAGGTTGCCCTGGATGGGTATGCTGTTTGGCCGCTGGCCCTTCTGCGGCAGGGGAATCCACGCGCAGCTTTTCAAAGGGCGGAAGAGGGTCTCGATCTTGCCCGGCATGCGGGTAAGAGGATGCAGGAGGGATATATTGCGAACTCGCTTGGACTGATTGCCCTCGAGCAAAAGGACCCGGCAAATGCGCGTCAATACCTTGAGTACGCGCTTGCTATTGCCAGAGAAACCGGGGTTCGCAACCTGGAGGCCAGATCGTTGAATAACCTTGCAAATTCCGCTGCCTTTATCCAGTGGGATTTCGCCTCAGCTCGCGAGTATTACCAGAAAGCATATGCAATTGTTCATGAGCGAGGCGATCGTGCGGCGGAGGGGGTAGCCTTGGCAAACCTCGGCTGGGTAGCCGGAATGGAAGGGGATTTTTTGTCAGCGCACGCCTACCAAGTGCAGGCGCTGGCTATTGCGCGAGAGATTGGGGATCGTTATCAGGAAGCGTACACGCTGATAAATTTAAGCGCAGTTGCCGGGGTCCAGGGAGAGGCGCAGGTAGCCTTGCAATATGCCCGTCAGGCGCGCGAGTTGACGGCCAAGATCGGTGAGCGTGTCGGAGAAGCCTGGTCCTTATTTTATATGGGCCAGGCCCTTTTGCAGCATGGAGATATTATGGTTGCCCGGGATGCCTTCCAGGCATCTATTACCATTCGTGAAGACTTCGACCAGTCAGGGCTGGCGATAGAGGCGGTTGCAGGTTTGCTACAGGCAGCGCTTGCGGAAAAAGACCTTGTCGAAACCGGGGACCAATTGGAAAAAATCTTGTCCTATTTGGAGGACGGTGGAACGCTGGAAGGCACGGAAGAACCTTTGCGTATTTTCCTTACCTGTTACCAGGCTCTGGTAAAAATGAAAGACCCGCGCTCAAGCAAGATACTGCGCGAGGCCGCGCAATTGCTTGAGGTGCAGGTCTCCAAGTTCCCTGATGAAGAAGCGCGTCGGCGGTACGTCGAAAACGTTCCATGGCGACTTGCGATTCAGCAAGCCTGGATTACAGCACAGCAGCGTTCCGTATAGATTACGGTCCCATGCCAATCGGCGGGTCGCCTACGTTAAGGGTTGCCCTGATTTTGTTGCCGGTGCTTCTATAAGACAAGGAGTGCACCTGTCCTCCATAAAAAGCAAACAATTGCTTTCCCTCTGGCAGCGGGTCGAGAGTGACCGTATAAGTAATATCTGCAAAGTCACCCTGCTGCCCATTATCCTTCAACTTCCGGATCCCGAAGCAGGTGAACCAATCATACTTGAAATTCGGGTCGTCTGCCTTTTGCGTCGGTAGATTTGCAGGCATATCTTTTTCTACAACCATGAATTTGTTGATGTCGTTGTCCCCCAGGTCAATTTCGAACATTCTACTGGCATGTTTCCCCTTACCCGGAAAGGCGAACTTTCCATTTTTGGCTTTGATTTCTTTTTCCGCCATCGTTGTCTCCTGTTGAAAATAACAAAATTGCGCGCTGACCCGATTATAGTCTAAGTCGAAAGCCCTCGCCGCGTGGCCTCTTCTCGTAGTGCCTTCATGACAGAGGAAATATCGATGCCTCTACTACACGCCAACCGCGCTTTGGAGAGCACACAATCTGACCAAAGCGTGCGCGAAGTCAGGATTTCCTCGTCGTCAAACATGATCATCTGGATCATACTGCCAACAGGAATATCCATATCATCAGGGCAGGAGACCTCACAATCCAGGCAAGCCTGGCAGCGAGAGACATCCTGCCCTGTTGCGTCTTTGACGATGCGTTTCAGGCTGGGCATGCTATCTTATGCGGCCGCCTTTTCTGCCTGAGGTTCGGGCGGGACAAAGCCTTTAGGTAGTATGT
>CAZLOC010000204.1:0-7136 GCA_964560935.1 uncultured Anaerolineaceae bacterium
TGCCAACCCAGCCTTTGAACGACCAAATCGGACAGCCGATGTAGAAATTCATTGAGCCGTTATCTCATTACTTCTAGAGAAGCAGCGCCTTGCCGTCCACTTTGAAGACTTTTTTGCCTTTTTGGTTTTCGATCCAGAAGTCATCGCCGATGGAAAAAAGCTTTTGGCGGATTTTGTAGCAGGTTGACATGTTGTATTCCCTTTTTCAAAGCCGTATTCTAATTATTTATCTACAGTATACCAATTCAACGATAAAGTAACAGATACATTTGCCGTTTTGAGCAAGATAGGTTCAATAATCAATATCCTAGCTCAGGTATAATGCAATCAATTATCAGATTCAGGGATTCAAATGGATACCACTACTATTCTCACCATAACAGGTATTGTCGTAGCTATCATTATCGGGGTATGGCAAATTCAACTGGCACGAAGACAAATTCATGTTTCAAAAGGCCAAACGAGAAACTCTACCCAACAGCAAAATTCTGCAAACATTCAAAACGCTATCACGGAAGGTACTAAATTTAATGAAACCGAATATAGAGAACAACCTTATCCAGGGGAAATTTTCAATATAACTAACCAACTTCCACTAATTCAAAGACACGAAGCGAGAAACAAATATGCAGGCTTAAGGGTGAAGTGGCGAGGCGCAATACGAAATCTATACCTTGAAGATGATGAACTTGTTGCATTGACGATCCGCGTCGATGACCATGACACGTTCACATATGTTCAGTGCAAGGTAAAAATCTCAGAGTATCCAGAGGTAAAAATTGCTAAAGATGGGCATGGTATCTGGGTGTATGGTGAAATTAAGTACATAGGAAATACAGATATTGAGCTAACAAATTGTAAAATCAAGCTGGATTGACAGTAAACTGCATAAAATAAAAAAGACCTTCGAGAAAAAAATTTCGGAGGTCTAATCACAATATTCTCTAATTATCTGTAATCCCTACTCCCCCGTCGGCTTGACCTGCATGGCCTCATGCGGGAACTCGTAGCCTTCGCCCTGCTCGCGGTCCAGCCGGTCACGTGGCGGGTTAAAGTTATAACCCACCAACCACTTGTAAAGGGCTGGTGGGTCTTGGTGTATCCAGCAAGGGTTATATCTAACTCTACGGCACAGTGTACTGAATGATCAACTGCGGGCGATTCGTTACGGCAGCGTCACCACTATAGATGCGCACGAAATCCGGAAAATTATCATCGTCATCGTCAATAGTAAAGTACAACCTAAGTTGGGTGTTGCCCGTCAAATTGACGAACGGGTAAGCCGTGTTGCTCAAGATTGCCCTATACCAGTTATTAGCTTGTGCATCGAAGGTATCGAGCACCATGGCCGCGTCTGCCGTATCCTGGAAATCGGCGGCCTGTAAACTTGGCAAGGTGCCGAACATGTTACTCCGTATATCAACATTGGGATCACCAAGGGCATTGACAGTGCCAACCACCCCTTGCCTTCGGATTCTGAGCCTGACATCGGTAATCACGGCATCATCCGGTAGACCGGAAGTGTCGAAGGACAGGATGGCAAGGTATTGTTTGTCCAGGGCAGCGTCACCAACCCTGAGAGTATTATCTGTATTGTTAAGATTGCCTCCTACCCCGCTGTTTTCGGAAGTTTCGAGGATCCAGCCATCCTGCGGGCCATCGGATCTGAAGATGTCTGCTCGCACGATCGTATAAATTTCCCCAGTTGCGTACGGCACGTTGACAAGTGGATTCCCATTCAGGTCGGTGATGTCAGTGGGGCCCGGCACATCGAGTCGAATTCTGCCTGTGCCGGTACCGGTAGACACTGTCACGGTGTAGGTGTCACCTGAACCGCTGACCCCGCTGACGGTCATGCCGGAAATGTTGCCAGCGCCGACCTTCGTAACCGTGAAATCGGCAGCATCCACACCCGTCACGGGTACAGAAAACGTGACGGTGTAATCCACACTGGCCGCATCGGTAGGATTGGTAGAGGCGCGGGTGATGGAGAGAACTGTGGGTTCGATATGCTCATACGCGCCAATGTCGCAATGTGCGCCTTGGGGGCGTGTAGCACCGCGTTGGTCAAGGTTGTTGACCGGGGCCGCGGCACAGATTGTGTCGTCGCCTGCGTCAATCGCGGGGGAGCCAGCCAGCAAGGCCATCGTTTCGGTTGTGCCACCGTTGTTGGTAAGTGCGCCAAGATTGGGATCGCCACTCAAGCTTGCTGAGCACGACCCATCTTCCACCAGGTTGTTGATGTTCGGGCTAATATTACCGACCACGACACAATCACCACCGGAAAGCGAGTTGGCAATGATGTTATTGGCAAAGTTAAACGACTGAAGACCTGGATTGACATGGATACCACCGCCTGTAGTAGCGGAATTGCGGAAGAAAGTACTATTTTTTACCGTCGGAATCGTTGCGATATTGCTGGTGTAGATGCCACCACCTAAATTTGCATCGTTTCGATAGAAAGTACTATTCGCTACCGTTAAATTACCTTCCTCATGGTAGATACCACCACCGGAGGTGGAAGAATGATTCAAGGAAAAGGTACTGTTTGTTACAGTCAACAAGCCAATACTGAAAATGGCACCGCCGCCCCTATTAGGAGCTATAGATGAGTTATCTTCAAAGGTGCTGTCCGTTACCGTCAGCGTGCCATACCAATTGTAGATAGCTCCACCATTCTCGGCTTCGTTACCGTAAAATCTACTGTTCGTTACCTCCACGTCACCGAATAGATTGTAGATCGCTGCGCCATTGCCAGTTTGAGATATGTTTCGGTAGAAATTACTGTTCCTTACAATCAGCGTGCCAGCGTTATTGAAACCAGCACCCTGACCATTGCCTTCCACAATTGTCAGGCTATCCAGAGTGACATTTATGGAGTTCCCTCCGGTCCCGAACACCCCCGAATTGTTACCTCCGCTAATTGTGATCTGCGAGGCTAGTGCGGAACCATCGATGGTTACGTCTTGGGAAAGTGTCAGAGGAGATGAAAGGATGATCGTTCCTCCGGAAAGCGCAGCGTCAAAAACGATGGTATCGCCGGAATTCGCGTTTAAGATGGCATCGCGCAGTGAGCCAGGACCGTTATTATTAGTATTGGTCACAGTGAGTGTTGCCGCATATGCGGGGCTGACCCCGAATGCGCTGAAAATGAGCGCCAGGGAGGTCAGGATGAACAAAAAAGAGTTCTTGAGAGAGGGTTTCATTAAACTTCTCCTTGTGATGAAAATGGTTTTTGATAGTGAAATGGATTGAGAAAACGTTAATATATTTTTGGAGTCCCTCCTTTTCTCACACCAGGAGAAGTTTTTAATAAGAATAAAAAGATAAGATTTGTTATATTATGTAAAGCATAATAAACTGATAATCACGATAAATGAATAGTACATTTAGGGGAAATTTGGTCTTGAGCAGGGATCTGTATAGATAAAGTCGTTTGAAAAGTTACAAATCAATAGGCCGAGAATGGTGTTCCATCCTCAGCCTATTTTCATGCCAAAATCAATTGTTAGCTATTTCCCCACCTGAAGTGTGGTAACAATCTGTTTGAAAACTACTCCCCCATCGGCACCCAGATATTCTTGACCTGCGTGGCCTCGTGCAGGAACTCGTGCCCCTCGCCCCGCTCACGGGACATCCAGTCACGCGGTAGGGAGCCAAACTGCCCATTCAACAAAAGAGATGAAAATTTTCATTGCAGTGATTGCAGAGGCGTAACCCGCAAATCCACTAAAGGGGATAACGGCAACATTATTTGAGCCAGGCCAAATGATCACGTCATGAGTGAAAAATGCGCGAAAGAGCTTTCAAAACTGAAACCTTAAGGGTTTCTTAGATGAGAATAACGGAAGTGTAAGCGCAAAATCATGATTATAGAGTTAATATTGGGGGAATTTGAAACCGACCGTAGTTGGTCGGGGAGGTCCAATGAAACAATCCGTAATCCAAATTCTGGATTTCTTCAAAAAGCATAAGTATGGAAGACTGAGTGCTGTTGCTTTGCTCGCAGTGCTCGTTTTCGCAAGCGCTTTCTATATAAGATCAATGCAGCAGGAACCGCCACTTGCTTTGAGCGAGGTGGCAGGAGCCATCTCAGCCGGCAGAGTGGCGAAAATCGAAGACGCTCCAGATAGCGGGAACTTAACCATTTTCTACAAAGACGGCTCAACCCATACTTCGCGACGTGACCAGGCAGCCTCTTTTTTGGAGCAAATGAATTACCTGGGGGTGAGTGAAAGTGAACTGGCGCGCGTGCAGTATAAGATCGTTGAACCTGGCGTGTTTACCGGCGAGAAAGGTACCAGCGCCTTGATCAGCCTTCTCATGCTTGGCATGGCGGCCTTTGTAATCACCCGAATCGGTGGAGGTCGTCTCATACCTACCCACAAAAAATATACGCAAGGCGATGTTCCGGATACCACCTTTCAGGATGTGGCTGGTGTGGATGAATGCCGTGAGGAGTTGGTTGATATCGTCACTTTTCTCAAGAACAGCTCAATGTACCAACGCATGGGCGCACGCATGCCGCGCGGTCTGCTGTTGGTGGGCGAACCGGGAACGGGCAAAACTTTACTGGCCAAAGCCATCGCTGGCGAAGCGGGCGTCCCCTTCTTCAGTACCTCTGGTTCTGAATTTATTGAAATGTTTGTTGGTGTAGGCGCAAGCCGCATGCGATCCCTCTTTAAGAAGGCGCACTCGAAAGCCCCTTGCATCATTTTTATTGATGAGATCGACGCAGTCGGACGCAAGCGTCACTCAAGCGGGGGAGGTGGCGGTGAGATGGAACAGGACCAAACCCTGAACCAGATGCTGGTCGAGATGGATGGGTTTTCACCGGCGGATGGCGTCGTGGTACTGGCCGCCACTAACCGGATGGATGTACTCGACCCGGCTCTCACGCGCCCCGGTCGTTTTGACCGCCATGTGAACGTGCCGCGTCCGGACATAAAGGGACGGCTGGCCATCCTCCAGGTGCATGCCAAAGGCCGACGGTTGGCCTCGGATGTGAACCTGATGGATGTCGCCAGATCCACTCCAGGTCTGGTTGGATCCGGCCTCGCGAACATCGTCAATGAAGCCGCCATCCTGGCAGTCCGCGCCGGGCACGAAGAGATCACGGTGACGGATTTTCAGGAAGCGGTCGAGAAGAATCTGACTGGTGGCATCCAACAGAAGAGCCGGGTCATGAATGAAGAGGAACGCCGGACGATTGCCTATCACGAAGCCGGTCACGCCGTGGTGATGCACGTCACTCCGCACTCCGACCCGGTCTATAAGATCACGATCATCCCGCGTGGACAAATGGGCGGCTTTACCATGGCGCTCCCTGAAGAGGACACCATGCTCATGTCGCGCAACCAATTTCTCGCCAGGATCACCGGCCTGATGGGCGGACGCACCGCCGAGGAATTGTTCCGCAATGACATCACCAGCGGCGCGTCGAACGACCTGCAGATCGCCACCCAACTGGCCGAAGAGATGGTCATGCGCCTGGGGATGGGCGCGACGGGTTTGCGCGTCTTCCATCGACCAGAAGGTTACGAGGCGCTCGCGGCTCCGCACACCGGCCAAAGAACATTCGAAGCCCTCGACCAGGCCATCAAACAGATCCTGGATGAGTGTTATGCCGAAGCCAGACGAATCATCACAGAAAACCGGGAAGCGGTCGAGCGCGTAACGCAATGTCTGCTCCAGCAGGAAACGATGACGCGGGAAGAGTTTACAGCACTGATGGAAAACCCTGCCAACCCAATGGCAGCATAAAACATCGAGTTTGATAACAGAAACCGGCTTCGAGGGCCGGTTTCTGCTTTTGCTGGTGGGCTAGATGATTGTCTCTGTTTTACTTCCCCGTCGGCACCCAGATATTCTTGACTTGCGTGGCCTCGTGCAGGAACTCATGACCTTCGTTCTGCTCGCGATCCATCCGGTCGCGAGACAGGCAACGATTTACGAAATACCTTCTTGAAAAATCCCAACCACCCCGTCGATTAACTTCTTGATGGTTGCTTTTTTCAAATTCCCGACTGTTTCTGCAACCAAACTTACATTTGCAGTGAATAGCTTGCCAGGCCTTGCATAGCTGGTAACGCGTAACGAACCACTCTGAAAATCTTTGTCAACCAACGCAATGGCTTTTTCATCGCCATAGGGATTGCTCGTTACCTGACAGAGAATCCAATCATCACGCCCGGATTCTGCGAGCACAATCGCAGGTCGCATTTTGGTGCGCGACAAATCCGAAAACGGGAAGGGGATGAGAACTACTTGCCCAATTGCAGGTGCGCCCACGCTTCATCCTCCTCAGGACGATCCCAATCTTGGGCCAGTGCTGCTTCGCTCAACAAGGCTGTTTCGGCAGCAGGTACCGGCTCATCCAGAATAGTTAAGATCCCCCGGCGTGCTGCGGGTAGCTTTACCTTTTTGAGCAAACGGACTGTACCGTCTTTTTCTACAGTCACTTCAATGGAACGCAATACCATCATACACCTCGATTCTCATGACGCCGAGATGATTATACAACACCGCATCTTACTCTCCCGTCGGTACCCAGATATTCTTGACCTGCGTGGCCTCGTGCAGGAACTCGTGACCTTCGCCCTGCTCACGGGACATCCAATCGCGTGGTAAGCCGTAGCCGACCCAGGTGCGCTTCATGTTGGCGGCGGACTCGAATTCGACGTGATAGCTGCCCTCCGCCGAACCGAAGTACCAGACCGAGTCCACATCCTCGTGCTGGACCAGGGTCTTGATCAGGTGGTCGCGGTTGCCGGTGACGATATTGACCACGCCGCCGGGCACGTCGGATGTGTCCAGCACCTGGTAGAAGTCGGTGGCGCTGAGCGGGTGTTTCTGGCTGGGGATCATCACGACCGTGTTGCCACGTGCAGTGGCCGGAGCCATCAACGAGACAAAGCCCAGCAGCGGATATTCGTCCGGGCAGGCGATGCCGACCACACCAATTGGCTCATTGACCGCAACGGTGATGCCGCGCAGGGTGGTCTCCTGCACCGTGCCACCGTACTTGTCAGCCCAGGCGGCGTAGGTGAACAGGCGCTCGACCGCCGCGTCCACTTCGGCCTGGGCGGACTTCTTTGTGCGCCCGGTCAGCTCAACGATGCGTTCCACGAACTCGG
>CAZLOC010000205.1:0-7127 GCA_964560935.1 uncultured Anaerolineaceae bacterium
ATGAAGTAAAATCTCCCCAATGAAATTGCTAATCATTTGGATGTGGGAAAGCCTGGAAAACCTGCCGCTGCTTTTGGGCTTTGTGCTCGCAGCCCGTCTGTGGATGGGAAACTTTGAGACCGGACTATCGGTTTTGGTGGCTGGCATGGGACTGGGCGTTCTGGTCACGCGCTACGTGGAGCCAAAACTACATAAAGGGAATCACGAGGTGCGCTGGATAAGTACTCTGGTGAATTTCCTTCTTTTTGTAGTCCTTGCCATCCCATTCGTATATTATTTCCGCGCGGACACGCATTGGATCAACTGGAAAACGGACCTCCTCGCCGGGCTGGCTGCCGGATTACTGCTGACTTTCGTCCAAAGCCTGCACTGGACTGGAAAGAAATCACGCATGGTATTGCACGGAGCCGCGATGGTGGTTGCTATCCCGGTTATTATGGTTGGGCTTCGCTATATCATCCGTATGGAAAACTGGGATATTGCTTTGTTTTTGACTGTTTTATTGATCTTGTTTTCTAGCCTAGTCATCACGGTGATCGATTATCAGGAGATGTACCGTCGCGAAATGGAGAGTTAGTATCAAGTTCATCCAATATCTTTTCCATAGTTTCTACCAAAAAATCTGCATTCCCCTCATCGAACGGCATGGGAGGCCTGATCTTGACCACGTTGTGGTATGGCCCATCCGTGCCCAACAGGATGCCGTGTTCGCGCATGCGGTTAGCCACAAAGGAAGCTTCTTCAGTGGCAGGTTCGAACGTTTTGCGATCCCGTACCAATTCCACGCCCAGGAACAGACCTGAGCCGCGCACATCCCCAACAATTGGATAGCGTTCCACGAACGGGCGCAAGCCGTCTAACATGCGTCCGCCAACGCGCAGGGCATGCTCCTGTAACTTCTCTTCCAGCACTACATTCAGCACTTCCAGCCCAACCGCGCACGAGACCGGATTGCCGCCAAATGTGCTGAAGAACTCCATGCCATTGTCGAAGGCATCGGCAATCTCAGGAGTGGTAATCACCGCCGCTAGCGGATGCCCATTGCCGATCGGTTTGCCCAGTACTACGATATCCGGTACCACATCTTGCATCTCGAAGCCCCAGAAATGCATGCCGATCCGCCCGAAGCCGGTTTGCACTTCATCGGCGATGCACACGCCGCCCGCCTCGCGTACATAGCGATACACATCTGCAAGATAGCCAGGCGGCAGGATGATCTGCCCACCCACGCTGGGCAGGGATTCGGCGATGTAGCCAGCCAACCCGCTGCCGCGCTGTTTCAACCCTTCGATGATTTCCGAAACGTGCCGGGCATAATTTACGCCCGCTTGCGGGTCATTCCGCTTGTACGCGCCGCGATAGCTGTCCGGGGTGGGCGCGACGTGCACCCAATCGGGCGTGCCTGTACCGCCAGGACCGTTGTGTTTGTACGGACTGATGTCGATCAGCGCATTGGTGTTGCCGTGATAGGCGGCCTCCAACACGATCAAGTCGCGCTGGCCGGTATAGGTCCGCGCCAGACGCAAGGCCAGTTCGTTGGCCTCGCTACCCGAATTGACGAAGAAACATACGCTCAATGGGTCCGGTAACAGGGCGGTCAGTTTTTCTGCATAGCGGTTGATGGAATCGTGCAAGTAACGCGTGTTGGTGTTCAAGATGCCAATCTGCTGGCGTGCTGCCGCCACTACACGCGGATGGCTGTGTCCCACGTGGGCTACGTTATTGTAGGCGTCCAGGTATTTGCGGCCTTCGTTGTCGAACAGATACTGCTTCCAGCCCCGCACGATCTTGAGCGGCTTTTGGTACGAGATGCTCAGGTTGCGCCCTAATTTTCGATGCCGTGCTGAAAGGGTTTCGGATTTATCCGGTTCGCGTGGTGGAAATTTCTCACTTGGGATACCAAGAATCAGATTGGGATCGGGACACAGACTCTTCCATACATCCCGTTGACTGGGACGGGCGACGCCAGGAAAATCTGTACCCAGTTCAAGCAGGTCGGTGATGACCTGGAAATGTAAATGCGGTGTCCAACCGCCGTTCGCATCGGACTCCCCGATAACTGCCAGCCGTTCCCCTCTGCCGATTCTCTGCCCGAGGGTTAACCCATCCAGCGACTCGCGATGTAAGTGCCCGTAGAGCGTGTAAAAAGTAGGTTGACCGTCACCCTGGTGTTCCAACACAATGACCGGGCCATAATCCTGCGGCGCGTTGTTATCCGCGAAGGCGTGCACCGTCCCTGCCAGCGGCGCGTAGACCAGTGTACCTGCTGGAGCGAACAGGTCTATGCCAAGATGGATAGTGCGATATTCATCGGTCGGTTTTTCTCCTGTGGCGAAAGCTGGGGATGTATAGAAGTAGCGCGCTTCGTCGTAGCGCCCTACGCCAACCTGCGCGCCCGCTTCCGCGATAGCGGTGTTGATGCGTGGCGTCAGGGTGGGTTCTTCGTTTTGTTCAGGGTCGCTGCTGAGCAGTGGACTGGAAACGCTCAGGTCGAGGATTGCTACGGGACCAGCACGCAAGTCGAAGTCCAGGGGCGATGCGAAACCGTCTGCATGGGATGCCAGCCAGTTGACGATTGCCTCGTTTGCGGGGAAGGGCGTCAATCCGCAGGCATCCCGAAAAACGGCTTCGGCAAAGCAGGGACGGATGGCGGCCAGTTGGGGCAAAGTCTCACGGATGGCCGCCTGACTGATGCTCAAGTATTCGTTCTCGGGCTGGCTGGCCTGCTGCTCGGCGGCAATGCAGGCGCTCATGCATAGCCGCATGCTGGTCAGGCCGAAGAGCGCGCGCAGTTCATCGTCGCTGAGCGGGTGCGCGGCGTGGTAGCTTTTGACGACCTGGGCGGCAGCCGCTAGTGGGTCGGGTTTGTCGAGGATGGCGTAGGCGATCGCTACCGCTAGGTCACCAACCGTGTAAGAGTAGACCATGTCGCCGAAGTCGATCAGGCCGACGATACTCTGATTTTTAGTGTACGGATCGCTCCCGCCGCCTGCCAGCAGGTTGTAGTCGTTGGCGTCGTTGTGGATGACGCTTTGGCGCAAACCGGGCAGCAGGGGGACGGTGTGCTTTTCAAAAGCGGATGCAAGTTGAAAAACGGTCTCGCGAAGTTCTGTTTCCTTGATCAGCTTCCCGTTTTTGCGGACAATGCTCAGCCCTTTGACCAGGTCCCAATGGAAATCGCGATGCAGGGCGGGGTGGTCGAAAGCTTGCAGGGCGGTGGTCAGTTGTCCGATCTTGAAGCCGAGGTCGTGGAGCAGTTCATCCGAATGGCGTTTGACATTCCCTAGTGGTGTGCCGGGCAGATAGGTTACTAAGCGGACGAAATGCGCTGCTCCCACAGGGGACTGGATCGAAATAATCTCATCGCCGTTTTTGGTAGACACCACCTTTGGGCAGAGTTCGATATGTTTTGCAAGATGCCTCATAACCTTGTTTTGGGCCTCAAGCATGGCGCGTTCTTCTGTTGCGTTTGCTATTTTGAGTACGAATCGTTCTTCGTTTTCGGTTTGCAGGAGAAAGTTCTGGTCACGTTCGCTGGGCAGGGATTTTGCAGTCACACGCAGGTGATAAAGTCTTTGCGCGAGTTGGGTGGCGTCATCGAGGCTGAAAGCTGGGGCGTGGTCTAGGATCGACATTCCAGATGATCTCCTGTTTTTATTGTAGGGTGACCTGTCTGGAGGAAGCGATGGGCCTTGATAATCTTGACAGGTCGCCCTTATGGTATGAAATTGACAATGAAAGAACTATTTGATATTGTTGGTGATCGCTGTGTATACTTTGATATACTGCGTCACGCAGGCATTGTACTACCAGAATATTTTCGAAGATATGGGAAAAGTAATACGTTAAACGCATGGAAGCTATCAATAATTTTCGCGACTTTGGCGGCTACAAGACTCAAAACGGAATATTGCTTAAGAAGGGATTGCTTTACCGCAGCGGCGATCTATCCAAGGCTACCGACGCCGATCTCGACTATATCTCATCATCTTTAGGCATCAAGACCATTTGCGACTTGCGCTCAGAGCACGAACAACGGATGGAACCGGATCGAATTCCAGAGGCTGCATCGTTCACATTTTTCAATATCCCCATGCGTCCGATCATTGATTACCATGCGCGCTCACTGCGTCGTTTATTTTCGCTTATGTTCGGTCGCGAACGTCGAATAGACTATATCGCGGAGTCGTACAAGGCCTACCGTGAATATGCAACCAACTATCTTCCTCAGCTAAAAGTTTTGTTTCAGCGCATTTCGAATCCTGAGAATCTGCCTGTGTTAATCCATTGCTCGGCAGGGAAAGACCGCACTGGTGTGGTTTCCGGTCTGATCCAGTTGGTGCTGGGCGTTTCAGTTGAAACCGTGATGGAAGATTATCTGAAGACAAATGACAATTTGAGCGTGTATACAGAGGATGTTTTTCAAAAAATTAGCAAGCTGTCTTATTTTGGTGTTCCTTGGAAAATGTTTGCACCCCTGTTTGACGCGCGCTCCGATTATTTGAACGCTGCCTTTGCACAGGTGAAAGAGGAGTTTGGTGCGATAGATGAATGGTTTCGGCACGGTTTAGGCTTTTCAGAAAAAGAGAAAGAGGCTTTCCTGGCTGTCTGCAATGATGCCCCTAAATAGTGTCTTTCAAAGAGGATGTGAATATAAGAAAGAAGACCCTGAAAGTATGGGCGATTTATCCATCCCAACCAGGGCTTTCTCATGTGCGGTATAATGTTTCGGACAAAAATGAGGTGATTATGGGTATATACGAGCATGAAGCTTATTCAGTCGATGTTGGAACTCGCTTACGCCAATTGCGCGAGGAGCGAAACATGTCAATGCGTTCTTTGGCCACTGCTAGCGGTTTATCGGCCAACGCTTTGAGCATGATTGAACGTGGTAAAACATCGCCATCAGTCAGCACGTTGTATAAACTGGCAGATGCGATGGGGGTGCCCATCACCACCTTTTTTGGAGAGCAAACTTCGAAGCAACAGGTTATCTTCCTGCGCGCGCAGGAACGTCCCCGCGTACCATTCTCAAAAGGGGTCTGGGAAGGGCTTGGCGGCGAACAGTTTTCGGGTCGGGTTGAACCGTTTATGTTGACGCTGGAAAATGGCGCCAGTAGCGGCCCCCATTCGATAGCTCATAGCGGCCATGAATTCGTCATCTGCTTGCGAGGGAAATTAGAGTATTTCGTTGAGAAAGATGCCTTCACCCTTGAGCCTGGTGATAGTTTATTGTTTGCAGCGCAGCTGAACCACCGCTGGCGCAACCCTGGCGGGACGGTGGCCAATGCCTTGATCGTCCTTTCGGGATTTTCCGAAGACGAGCAACCGCACGTGATGCACTGGAAAAAAGGCAAACAAAAAGCAAAAGACGCCGCGTTCTAGACGGCGTCTTTTTTTAAGAGGGAGTTCAAACCTGGGTTTGCTAAGCGTACATACCCCAGTCTAGCGAAGAGGGGTCCTCCATCATGGAGAAGTCCCATGGGTCCATGCCCATTTCGACCGTCACTGGCTTGTTGAAAGCCTCGACGGCTTTCTGGCGAGTCATTTCTATCATCGCCGGACCGTACGGGCAGAAAGGGGTAGTAAGGATCATTTTAAGACGTGCGATCTCATTTTCTAGTTCGACCTCGCGCACCAGGCCAAGCTGGATGATGTTCATTCCAATTTCAGGATCTACCACTTCTGACAGTTTTTCTCGGACGGTTTCCACAAGATCAGGATGTGTTTCGTGGATTGCCCAGGTAATTTGGTTGGTTTCATTTTCGCTCATTACTACCTCTAGTTTTTGACCGTAGCAGCGGGTTGTACAACGTACGTACAGTGGGTGCTGCCATCTAGAATACATTGCACTTTTTCGACAGGGACGGCCAGCATCTTCGAAATAAGTGTTTGGTCTACAGTACATACTTCAGGGTGACTTTGTCCGATTTGCAGATAAGGACAGGTTATCTCGTGAATGCGATATTGATCTTCGGATTTTTCCCATTCAACCGTAAAGCCTTCTTCCGCGAGCAAATCGCTGATGATCTCAAGGCGTTCTTCCATGCTCAGGCCCTGCATCTGTTCGGCGTAGTCATCGGCCAGGCTGGTAGCCATTTCTGCAAATAGTTTGCTGACCATCGGTTGGGGCAGGGTTGTTTTCAACTGGTCGAGCAGGCGTGAAGTCAGTCGCAGGTAGCGTGTTGGAAATTTCTCCATCCCATGTTCGGTGAGCGAGTAGATCAGGCGCGGACGTCCAACGCCGTGTCGTTCCTCTTCTGCGTTAACCAAGCCCTCGACTTGCAAGTTGGTCAAGTGATGGCGCACAGATATGGGATTAATGCCCACAACCTCAGCTAAATCATTGATGGTCGAGCCGGGTTTTTTGAGCAGTATCTGTAAAATGCGATCTCGCGTACTTTTCATGACTTTTATAATTTTCCATCTTTCCGAGCGACGAAAGGGCTGAAGGAAATATCTAATTACGAGTATATCAGTCCCTTTTTGCGCTGTCAATATTATAGATAAATATCATAAAAATTTAGTGGTTGCCAAAGTCTTTCGGTGGGAGGGATTGCAGGTAAGCGTATACCGCCCGTAATTCGTCCTCGGTCATGTGCCGGTAGGATTCCCAAGGCATATAATCCGGGTTGATCGTGCGCCCGTGTTTTTGGCCGGTCTTAATGATTTCGATGAAGCCTTCCTCGCCCCAGGTGGGCAGACGGCTGCCTTTGCCGGATGTCAGGTTCGGTGCGGGTGGCCACTCGGATGGAAAGCCGGGGATTTCCCCGCCGGATAGTGTCAATCCGTGACAGACTTTGCAGGAGTGCGATAGGTACTCGCCATATTCAGGAGTGATGCCCGGTTCTGGTATGACCGGACGTGGAGCATCGTGGGGGATCAGTTCCGCGGGCAGGAAGGTAATCTCTTTGGTGACATTCATTACGATTCGTCCCGTGCCCGAAAGCCTGCTAGGCGGCATCTCGTTATCCACTGGAGGAACACTACGGATGTAGGCAATGGCTCTGCTCAAATCTTTGTCACTCAGGTAATAGAACTCAGTAGAGGGCATGAAGAGTAGCGGTGTTCCGTCCGGGCGGATGCCATGCCGGATGGACCGGAGCAGGTCCTCGTCCGTGCGCTGC
>CAZLOC010000206.1:0-1242 GCA_964560935.1 uncultured Anaerolineaceae bacterium
GTTCGGCATGCGCCAGCCTGCCAGCTGCGCTGGGGTTGTTGTTACCTGCCACCCTCGAAATCCAGCCCGCCTATATGACCGGCGTTTTCAACCGGCAAATCATCCACCGTCGGGGCGTCCCCTTCCATGCCCTGGCCGGGACCAAATTGCAGGACACGGTGGCCTCCCCCTGCACGCCTGTTCCCTCCGACCTGGTGGTGACGGTGGACAGCGTCAAGGCCATCCCGATGCCGGTGGAAGAAATATCCCTGCTGCACACTGAACTCAATACCGCGCCGGAAGTCTTCGAGCAATTCGTCACGCCCTTGCTGCAAACCTCGCCGGGTCGGTTCGAGCCTGCCGAGGATTTACCCGCTGACCCGGCTACGGCTGTTTCGCAGCAGTTTACCAAAGTCTATATCGGCCATCTTAGCCCTGGAGAAACGCAGGATGTGGTCATCAACATCGATGCCAATGTGAGCGTGGCGAATTTTGCCATGTACGACACCAGCCGCTCCCTGGGAGTTTCCGTGACCGGGGCAAGCGGGAACACGATCGTGCTGGACACCGAAACGAATGGCCTTATTAAAGTGGAGGACCCATCCATCCTGTTCTATCTGGGATATGGTTTCAAGCAACCCAGGCCGGGCAGGTGGGTAGTAACTTTATTGACGTCCGAATCTACCCCGCCTGCAGGCGCGGATTATGCCATTATGGCAGTGTTCGAGGGCGGCGCGATGCTCACCGCCCGCACGGATTTGACCGTTCCTGAACTGAATGAAACGGTCAATGTGTCCGCCGATTTGGCCGTTGAAGGCCAACCGGTCCCGATGCAGAGCGCACAGGCAACCCTGCGCAAACCGGACGGAAGCGTCGAAACGCTGGATATGGTCATCAGCGGGAATACCGCGACACTGGAAGTCATTCCCAAAGAAAGTGGGATTTATGGCATCGAAGTCAGCGTCACCGCCCTGGCCCCGGACGGTATGCCGGTGGACCGGGCTGCCTTCCTGAGTTTCGAAGTTCAGCTGCCGGATGAGCGGTTTGCCCTGGTTCGCTCCCTGATCTTTGGCGGTTTGATCGTGTTATTTGTAGCGATAACGGGAATTTTCTTTGCATTGCGGATGCGTAAGAAGCACAGGTGATCATTGAAAAAGACTTCGGGAGTTTCTTGCCAGATATCCTTATGCAGATGCAGCACCTTGTAACAGACTTATTACTCGATCACATCCAAAAACCTATGCCAGGCTCCCACCAACGGCA
>CAZLOC010000206.1:1342-7101 GCA_964560935.1 uncultured Anaerolineaceae bacterium
CCCCAGGCATACTCGACTTCCACATCCCGCAGTTGTGGGTACACCTCGATCATTTCTCTGCTTAGGATCTCAGCGCTCTGTCGTACAGTTTTTTCATTTTCGGGGAAGAAAGCTGCCCGTCCGCCAAAGATCATGCGCTTATCGTCCGACAGGCGAAAATAGTTCAAGAAGTGCTTGAAATCGAAGATCATGCGATTGTGCGGGCTGAGGTCGTGCGCCAGTTCATCGGATAACGGTTCAGTGGCAATAATGAATGAACCTATTGGCATGATTTTCCGGCGCAATTCCGGCGTAGCAGAATCGATGTAACCATTGGTCCCCACAAAGACGTTCTCTGCTATCAGCGAGCCTCGTTCGGTTTCGACGAGGAAACGCTTCTCTCTCCGCCCCAACTTGCCGACGCGTGCCCGCGCATGCAGCGTGGCCCCGGCTTTTTCCGCTGCCCTTGCCAGCCCGGCCACGTACTGCGCCGGATTTAATCCTGCGCTGACTTCGTCCACCAGCGCGCCGTAGTACAGGTCCGAGCCGATTTCTGCGCGTTGCTCGCTGCGAGGGACCAGTCGCACGGCATGCCTGAATTCCTTGGCCATGAACTCGACTTCTTCGGCTAATAGACTGTAATGTTTGGGTTTATTGGCCGTCAGCAAATGACCTGTTCGGGCAAAACCGCAGTTGATACCCTCTTCTCTGCAGATATTCTCAACCGTATCTATTGAATCGAGTGAGCATTGGAACAGGCGTCGCGCAAAGTCGCGCCCATAACGCTTGATAGCGGTCTGCATAGGGATCTTTAGCCCGGTCAGCAGCATGCCGCCATTGCGTGAACTGGCTCCCCAGCCAATGGTTTCGGCTTCGAGCACAGCCACGCTTGCGCCGCGTTTTGCCAGCGTCAACGCTGCGGTCAGGCCAGTGTAGCCGCTCCCGATAACGGCCACATCCACCCTTTCGGGCAGTGGATTTTTTTCGTGGCCGGATGGCATTTCAACGCTATCGTGCCAGTAGACTTTTTCTTTGAGCATTTCTTTCTTGAGGGTGCGTCGCACCTGGTTGTTTGAATACAATCCATCAAACGGGATTTGTCTTTGGGGAGAATAATCTCGCTAAATCAGGTGCGACGCACCACCTTACGCAAGGATCGATTTCCAATCCAGTGTGTCAGTGGCGACATGCAAGCGGTGGTTGTCGTCCACGATGTGATAGACCAGGTTGGAGAAGACTTTTTCCGCGATCTCACGGACTTCTTCGAGTGGGACAACGGTATCCTGTGTCCCGTGGATGATAGTGGTTGGAACGGAAACAGGTTCACGGCCTGTGCAGAGCGAAGTCGAAGCATCCAGGAAGGAAGCGAATTCGGGCAACATCAGGGCCGGAGCCAGCAGGACTTGCTTCCGTACTTGGTTTGGATGTTCACAGGTGAAAATGGCTCCCATCAGCCCGCCAAAGGATGAGCCGATGATCGTCCAATCCTTTTTGTCGCCCAGGATGGGATACAGCGCTTTCATCCGCGCCTCGAGCGGACCGGTGAAGTCAGGCACGATCAGTTCTGGAAATGAGTTGCGGATTACGCTGGCTTTGTAGGTCTGGCTGCTGCTTTCCAATCCGTGCAAGAAAATCATGTTGCGGGTCATGTTATTTCTCAGCTTGTTTTTCGATGCGCATAATAACAGCCTGAGTAATACATCCGACTACAAACAGGCCGGCTGCTATCAGGGTTTCGGCAATTGGGGTAAGGCCGGAAAACAAACCTGCTACAAGAAATGCGCCTACCATTGCCGTTGCGAACATCATACCCCAGGTTTTGGCCCACCCTAAGGCGATAGCCCCAATGACAGCCCCTACAAAAAAGACCAACCAGGTCGAGCCAGCAAGCCCTGTGCCGATGATAGCCCTGCTTACAATGTTGCCATATTCAGAGAGAAAGAACCCGCCGAAAAGAAACCCGGTCACAACATAGTTGCTTTCCTGGTAGATCAGGAAAGGCAGAACGCCAATTGCGCCGCCAGCTGCAACAACGAGCAGAATCATCCAGAGCGCGGACTCGACGGGTAGTAGAAAGGTCAACTTTAAACCCACCAGTAGCCCCAGTCCGAGAGCAAAAAGCCATTCCTGATCGTGACCGATAAAGAGCATCAAACCGCCGAAGACTGCTTTCGCAATATCAATCATTGTGTTCCATCCTGCTAAAAATAAAATTTTTCTGGTATCTTCTCAAAAAGAAGGGGGGATGTGGGGTGTTGAGGGATGGCGTAGCCATCCCTCAACACCCCACGCCCCGATTTATTGAGAAGATACTTTTTCTGTTAGTTATAAACGAAATTTTACCTGAAATTCCATCCCCCGGCGGTTTGACTACGCTTAGTTTGTGGTTCGTTTCTGCCTGACCAGGTCTCTCAAGCTGGCCTGTAGCTCTGGCGGGAACATGGTTAGAATGCGGCGCAACGTGACAACTGTGAGCGGATTTGGAGAGTTCTCCAGGAGTTCGCGCAAATAGTAAACCGTTTCAGATGGAGAATCCTGGTACAAGGCATTGATCAAGTTTCCCAGGTCATTTTGAATTGCGCCAGGCGCTGCTTCGATGACAGGCCGTACAAGTTCATAAACAGGCGGGAGATTGTCGAATTCCGGGTCGATGATCATGGGCAATAACGCCTGGATGCCATTTGGCCAAAACCGTTGGCGGGCAGGATGCAGCCACTCGCCGATCACCACTAGAAATTCATCGGGCGTTTCTTTGCGCATACGAGCCAAGCTGGTGGTCAGCAGCGCAGCGCGGACGCTGGGGTCGCGCACTTGCTGCGTCCAGGCCGTCAGGCGGGCCAGCAGACGTTCCTCCTGCGGGGGAATACGTCCGAGCAGGAAAGCAGCCAGCAGACGGGTTTCGATGTAGCCTTCATCCCAGAGCAGGTCGGCCAGTTCCAGCGCATAATGCGGATTTTCCGCGGCGATGGCGCCGATCGCGTTTTCGATTTGTCGCATCACGACGAAAGGCGTACGATAGGTGGGCAGGTTGGAGCCGGGTGCTATATTCTCCTTCTTCCGCAGGGTATAGTTGACGTAGAAATCCAACATTTCGCGCAGAAGCTTCAAGAAATCTTCAGGCAGGAAGAAAAAGTCAGCCAGTCGGTTGGCTTGTTTGCGGAGACGTGCGAGATCTATAGCGGGCATGGGGATGTGCCGGGCGCCAAGTGCGGGGTGCGACGTGTAATGGGAGATCATCGCACGTCGCACATCGCACATTGTACATTAGTACGCTCTTGCGAAGTAAATTTTTTTCTCTGCACGTTCACCGCAGACGACGCACTTGCCCCCTCCGTCGGGCTGGTCGAAGGGGATGACACGAGTGGTAGCCTTAGTGTCCTCTTTGACTTTGGCCTCACACTCCTTCGACCCGCACCACCAGGATAAGGCCCAACCATCCTTGACCACTTCTTTCAGTTCTTCGTAATCCTTGGGGTCGTGAATGTTGGCGTCGCGGAATTCGGTGGCCCGCTTGAGCATGGACTCCTGAATTTCGGACAGGAGCAGGCTGACGGTCTGAGCCAGATCCGTTTGGGGGACAAACGACTTGCCACTTGCCCCGGTAACGGGGTCGCGTCCAGGGACATCACGTCTTGCCAGCGCAACCGAGCCTTTTTCCACATCTTTGGGGCCGACCTCGATGCGCAGGGGCACGCCACGCATCTCCCAGTCGTTGTACTTGAAACCGGGTGTGACTTCTTCGCGGTCGTCCATTTTGATGCGAATGCTGGCGGCTTTGAGTTCGGCGAAGGCTTTGTTGGCCACTTCCATGACTGCCCTCTTTTCGTCCTCGTTCTTGTAAATGGGCACGAGCACAACCTGGATGGGTGCGATCTTGGGAGGCAGTTTCAGGCCCTGGTCATCTCCATGAACCATGATGACCGCGCCGATCATGCGCGTGGACAGACCCCAGGACGTGGTGTGACAGTATTGCAAGGTGTTGTTGGTGTCGAGATATTGGATATCAAAGGCCTTGGCAAAGTTCTGTCCGAAGAAGTGCGACGTACCAGATTGCAGGGCGCGCTTGTCTCCCATCATAGCCTCAATGCTGGTGGACATCTGTGCGCCGGCAAACTTTTCGGTCTCGGATTTGACGCCTTTGATGACCGGGATGGCTGCATCGGCAATTGCAAAATCGGCGTATACATCCAGCATGCGATAGGTCTCTTCGCGCGCTTCTTCCTCGGTAGCATGGGCGGTGTGGCCTTCCTGCCAGTAGAACTCGGCTGTACGCAGGAATAGCTTGGTGCGCAGTTCCCAGCGCAGCACGGAACCCCACTGGTTGATCAATACAGGCAGGTCGCGCCAGGACTTGATCCACTTGGAGTACATATAACCAATAATGGTTTCGGATGTGGGGCGTACAACCAAAGGTTCTTCTAATTTTTCACCGCCGCCGTGGGTCACGACCGCCAGTTCGGGTGAGAAGCCTTCCACGTGGTCCTTTTCTTTTTCAAAGAACGACATGGGGATGAGGGTGGGGAAAGCTGCGTTGACGTGACCGGTTTCTTTGAAGCGGCGGTCAAGGCCAGCCTGCATGTTTTCCCACAGTGTCCAGCCGTAGGGGCGTACCACCATGCAGCCGCGCACGGGCGCATAGTCGGCCAGTTCGGCTTTTAGCACAAGCTGGTTGTACCACTCGGCGAAGTTTTCTTTTTGGGTAGGGAGTTTTTCGTCAGCCATTGTTTCCTCGAAGTTTGATGTGTCACTGCGAGCGTAGCGCGGCAGTCTCCTTATTTGCGGGGAGATTGCTTCGTCACTTCGTTCCTCGCAATGACATTTGGGATTATTTGTTTATCATTTCCACGGCAGATTCTACATCCGGGGCAAATTGCAGAAGTTCTTTCTGCGCCTCGGGGATATACCCTTCAAACGAGTGCAGCACCTGATCGAAGACAGTCTGCCAGCCATCTCCGACCAGTATGAGCGGCCTCCGGCGCATGGACTCCACGATCATCAGGTTCCACATCAGGGAGATTTCGGTCAATGTGCCGGGCCCACCGGAGAGAGCGATGGCCGCGTCACATTCCCGGATGAGAACCTGCAGCCGTTCAACCAGTGTTTGTTTGCGCCATTCTTCTTTCACCCACCTGTTTACGCCAACATCCCGCCAGCGCTCGATCTCGCCGCAGGTTATGCCGATGACATGCCCGCCTGCTTCCGCAGCGCCACGGCTGACGGCTTCCATCGTGCCGATGTAACCGCCGGTCATGACAGTATGGCCGCGTTTCGCGAGAAGCTCGCCCAGTTGACGGGCTTCTTCGTAAGCGGGGTCATTGGGTTTGGGCTGGGATCCGCCGAAAATGCTGATTTTCATGATCATCCTTTGTTATGTCACCCTGAGCGGAGCGAAGGGTCTCCGCGCGGAGCACGGGGATTCTTCGCTGCCTACGGTCGCTCAGAATGACATGTTAATCTGTATTCCATTCTCTTCTAGCATTAACTTCCAGCTTCTTCAAAATCGCCTGTTCCAAATCGATCTCTGAGATGGATGCAAGTTGTAATAAATATAAGGCTACATCTGCCAGTTCTTCTGCTAGCTCATCTTTGTTGAAATCCTCGTTCCACTGGAAATGTTCCAGGATCTCAGCCGCCTCCAGCGCTAGCGAGATGGACAGGTTGCGCGGCGTCTGCGGGCGCTTGCTGCTCGTCTCGTACCAGCCTTTCGAGCGGACGAAGGCGTGCATTTTCTCGGTGGGTGGTGGAATATTCATCTTTTCTCCCCTCTCCCTGCTAGGGAG
>CAZLOC010000207.1:0-4110 GCA_964560935.1 uncultured Anaerolineaceae bacterium
CTCAAGAATAATGTCACCATAAAGGTGAGGATAAAGGCCTTTGTTTTCAGGTTATTCGCTCCAGGAACTTGTTGCGATCCGACTTTTGAATCCAATCTCTGTTGTATTGGAGTGGAGAGCATACTTTTTCGAGAGTTTCACTCCAGTGATAATTTCCTAACCGTTGATTATA
Organism: uncultured Anaerolineaceae bacterium; assembly: GCA_964560935.1. Taxonomy (GTDB): domain Bacteria; phylum Chloroflexota; class Anaerolineae; order Anaerolineales; family Villigracilaceae; genus JAABUE01. The sequence continues at coordinate 173 of CAZLOC010000207.1, forward strand.
TTCGAGATTATTGAGAATAAACGAGAGTGTCTGCCATTTTATCTCCCCACTCAGCCATGCATGGCTGAGTTAATCTCCGCCCAACCTCCCAATTCGGAATAACCGACTCTCACACTGGGAGTAGTTCCTGGTCAGCGAGTCGCCTTTCCATCCTTCATGCCGGGTGCAACGTGGGTCATACGGCATGGTAAATATGGAAAATCCGGACAGTCCGACGCCAATATATGGTGACCGGACGGACGAAATACCACCATAGATAAACTATGGGCAGTATGGACAAAACTGAAAATTAATCGCACTGAGGAGGTCATGGGTTCGTATCCCCTCAGATCCACTTGTACCCCCCCAGAGATGGGAGTTTTCCATTTATGGGCTAGAAATGGGGAGTGGATCCACCTTCTGTCAAAATCAGTTGCAGATCGGTTTTAGTTCCTGATATCCCACCGACGGTATCCGCTTGTAATACTTCTGGGCACTTTTTATTATTCCGGGGACCAATTTGTAATCGTGCGGTTCAGCCTGAGATAATCAAAACTCCACCATAAGTCATAGCAAATGATATGCAGTAGCAGCAAATTCGTGGCTGGTATTGTCACCTCGCATTTTTTCTTAAGAGCAGGAGCATTGTCAATATTGTAGCTTGATGAGAGATTGGGGATAGAACTAATAATATAGTTGATAGGTTGCATAAATTGGGTATTTGTACTATAATAATAGTTGTATACACCCGAGGTAAATTTTGGTCATCAAGCTTGAAAGGAAATAATGAGATGAGTGATCTCGACCAACCGGTTAATCCGATTGTCAGTCAACACCAGCGGCGCCGTCGTCGCCGTAATTTCCTCGAAACGCTGCAACTAAGCCAGTCTACGAGCACCATCTCGCTGGTAGATGTTGGCCAGCGGCTGCGCGAGCTGCGCAACGAACGCGGCCTTTCAATTCGTGCCCTGGCGGTGAAGAGCCAATTGAACGTCAATACGTTAAGCATGATCGAAAATAGCAAGACCTCCCCCAGTGTAGCCACCCTGCAGCAACTGGCTATCGCCCTGGAGACGCCCATCGCCGCATTTTTTGATAACGGAACCCCGAAAAACAAGATCGCCTACCAGAAAGCCAACCAACGCACCAAGGCAGCCTTTGCCCATGGAACGCTGGAAGACCTGGGAGCGGGTATGATCAGTCGTGAAGCAGAGCCATTCCTGGTGGAGCTGGAGCCGCATGCCAATAGCGGCCCCATCCCTATCGTCCACACCGGGCGTGAGTTTGTCTTCTGCCTGGAAGGCCGCCTGGCGTACACCATTGAGGATCAGGAATTTCTCTTAGAGCCGGGTGACAGCCTACTCTTCGAAGCCCATCTGCAGCATCGCTGGCAGAATATTGGCGCAACCCCAACACGTTCGCTGTTGGTGCTCTGCCCTTCCGACGAACAAGATCGCCCAACTGAACGGCATTTCAAGACGGAGACAACCCGCGTCGATTTAGAGAAAAAATATGAGCGAGATATCAAAAGCGAATAATGCGTCCTTCAATAAGCGCATCTATACTGTTCCGGCTTTCAGAGCAGATGTTCAGCAGATTTTTGACCACATGGATGACCTGCGTCAGGCTGCCCGCGGAGGGAGGGTTAGCAAGGCTTTTGCTGAAAAAATTATGCTGGTCATCACCGGCGTCAATGGATGCCGTTACTGCTCCTATGGACACAGCCGGGCAGCGCTGGCGGCAGGTATTTCAGAGGCCGAGCTGCAACGCTTGCTGGCCTTAGATCTGGGGACTTTTCCCACCGACGAAGTGACGGCGCTCATCTTTGCCCAGCTTTATGCTGAATCGTGCTGCCATCCCGATCCAGCGGCATGTGAGCGACTGGTGATGTACTACGGAGCAGAAACCGCCAATGACATCCTGGCATACCTGCGTATGATCACCTTTGGCAACCTGCTGGGAAATACATTCGATGCCTTGCTCAGCCGAATTGCCGGCAAGCCCGCCCCGGACAGCAGTCTGCCGGGCGAATTGGGTGTACTCCTGGGCGTATTTTGGGAGATCCCCTCCAGATTGCTGCTTCGGTTATTTAATCGGAATCCTTCCAATCTGGCTGCAAGCTAGACCTTCAAACTTTAATAAGAGCGAGAAGAGCTATTTATGAAAATCGCTGTAATCACTGAAGATGGACGAATCCATTGCCGATTGCGAGGCTTTGCTGTGCCGCGGCATGGGGATGGGCGCCTACGAAAGTATGAAGGCGTGCGGTAAACGCCCGGTGGTAACTGATATTGAGGTCATTGACGGGGCAGTGATGGCCTATGTCCGAGGAGATATTGTTGATCAGGTAGAACGCTTGCACTGAGTGAGTTCCCGGTTCGGTGGGAAAATGGCCAGGAGGTGAATATGATACTGCAAGTTAATCAGGAATTTTGCTCCGGTTGTGGTGTTTGTGCCGACACCTGCTGCGTTGGGGCGATCCAAATGGTGGATCAGCACGCTGTTATCGACGAGGCGCTTTGTACACAATGTGAAGCCTGCATTGATGCCTGTCCAAATGGCGCGATCACTGCTCTCTACGTTTCGGCCAGTTGCATGCCAGTGATGGTACCGCCTGCGGCTGAATCCCGTCCGGTTCCTGTGCAGGGCGAGATAGTACATCCGGAGATGGCGATGCCTGCTCGCGGCCTGGTTCCTCTGGCTGGAGCTGCGCTGGCGTATTTGGGGCGTGAAGTTGGTCCGCGCCTGATTGATGTATTGATTACCTCGCTGGAGCGCCGGTTCGCGCAGCCCACAACAACCGCTATGACACCTTTATCTTCCTCTTCAAGGAGCCTTACATCGTTGAGTAGAGGCAAACAGAGGCAAGCCCGCTATCGCGGTGGGCGGATTGGTTTTAGGAATCTCAAAGGAAGGAGGTGAGAATTATGCCAGGAAGAGATCGTACAGGTCCTCAGGGAGCCGGTCCGGGGACCGGGCGCGGTCTGGGATATTGTACCGGATACAACCGCCTGGGTCTTGCCAATCCAGGTCCAGTATACCGCAACGAATTCGGCTTTGGAGGGCGCGGCTGGCGGCATCGCTTTTATGCTACCGGCATCCCGGGTTGGGTTGCGCCTACACCAGAACAGGAAACTGCTGACCTTAAAGCCCAGGCTGAGTGGCTTAAAGGGCAACTCGATGCCATCCAAAAGCGCATCGAGGAAATCACATCCAATTGATTTTTTCCAGAAGGTGGTGCGTTGGACAGCAAGTTAGTGCGTTCCACGCACCACCATGGCTAGAAAAGGAAATAAAACTATGATGAACAGGAACTTTCGTGGCAAAGGCGGTCAGGGCGGTGGTGGTCAAGGTGGCCGAGGACAGGGTGGTGGCGGTCAAGGTGGCCGAGGACAGGGCAGCGGCAACAAACCCGGTTCTGGCCCCGCAGGCAGCTGTGTGTGCCCAAGTTGTGGGCACAAAGAAATGCATGTGGCTGGCCAGCGTTGCATTGACCGTAACTGTCCTAAATGTGGGACAAAAATGATTCGCGAGTAACTACATAGGAGAATTCAATATGGGAACCAAAGCAAAACAAATCATCGATCTGGATGTAGATGAACTTCTGAGAGCACTTACTCGAGTATATGCGGATGAATGGCTGGCCGTGTATGCCTATAACTATATGGGTCAGGTAGTCACAGGCAGGCCAGCCGCCAAACAATTATCCGCGTTGCTGTTGCATACATCGAAAGATGAATTAGAGCACCAGCAAGAATTGGCTGAGCGCATTGCCTCATTGGGAGGCAAGCCGGTAGTCGATGTGAGCAAGCTGGTTGAAACCAGCAATGATGGATACCCGACTCCGCCATCCAATGAAAAAGATTTTGAGGCGATTGTCCGGACCGTGATCAAGGCCGAGCGGGGCGCCATCGAGGCCTATAACCAGCTGGCTCAAATGACGCACGGCAAAGACCCGA